>DAOOWO010000036.1:0-12610 GCA_035371225.1 Bacteroidales bacterium
CAAAACCCCCGACGACTACACACCTGAGTGGAAGTCGTGGCGAATGAGTTCACTACCCATGATACCGCCCCGCTTTGGCATAAAACTTATCGAAAATAACGGCATAAAAAAACAATTCGATACGATAAAAAAACTTGTCAGCGATTGTGTGGAAGTGATAAACTGCGGTGATGCCGGCATGGAAGGAGAACTGATACAACGCTGGGTGCTGACCAAGTCGGAATGCACCAAACCTATGAAGCGCCTCTGGATATCGTCATTAACCGACGAGGCCATCAAAGAAGGTTTTGAAAACCTCAGGGAAGGAACAGATTTCGACCGCCTGTATGCAGCAGGTAACGCCCGTGCCATCGGCGACTGGCTGCTGGGGATGAATGCCAGCCGTTTATATACCCTGAAATATTCAGGCGGCAAAGGAGTTCTGTCTATAGGCAGGGTGCAAACTCCCACGCTGGCGCTCATCGTGCGCAGGTATGAAGAAATTCAGAACTTCGTGCCGAAACCCTATTGGGAAATTAAGACCAACTACCGTGAGGTGATTTTCACATCAACCATCGGCAGGTTCAATACGGCGGAAGAAGCCGCAAAAGTTATCGAAGAAATTATTGATAATCCTTTTGAGATTGTTTCGTTTGAACAAAAAAAAGGCAACGAAGCGCCTCCCAAACTCTTCGACCTGACGGCCTTACAGGTGGAATGTAATAAAAAATTCAGCTTTACCGCCGAGGATACCCTTAAATATATACAAAATCTTTACGAAAAAAAAATGGTGACCTATCCCCGCGTGGATACCACTTTTCTGCCCAACGATATGTATCCCAAAATTGAAGGCATCCTGAAAAACATGGAACCCTATGCCAACTATACGGCTCCATTGCTTGGAAAAGCAATCAGGAAAAGTAAAAAAGTGTTTGATGACGCCAAAATCACCGACCACCACGCTATCATACCCACTGGTGTAAGACCCACAGGTCTGATTCTGGAAGAAAAAAAAGTATATGACCTCATAGCGCGGCGGTTTATTGCTGCCTTTTACCCCGACAGCATCGTGTCGAATACCACGGTTACCGGAAAAGTAAAAACCCATGAGTTTAAAGCTACCGGCAAGGTAATACTTGAAGATGGCTGGAGGGTTTTATACCCGAAAAAAGAAACGGAAAAAGAGCCGGAAAACGAAAGCCCTGAAAACCAGGTTATGCCGCATTTTGAAAAAGGCGAAACAGGGCCGCACAAACCCGACCTCCTCGAAAAACAAACGCAGCCGCCAAAGATGCATACCGAAGCTACCCTGCTGAGAGCCATGGAAACGGCCGGAAAACAGGTAGATGACGAGGAACTGCGCGAAGCGATGAAAGAAAACGGCATTGGCCGGCCTTCCACCCGCGCCAACATTATTGAAACTCTTTTTAAAAGGAATTTTATTACCCGCGAAAAGAAAAACCTTGTCCCTACTCAAACAGGAATAGAGCTGATACATACCATTCAAAATGAACTGCTGAAATCGGTGGAGCTGACAGGCCAATGGGAAAAGAAATTACGCCTGATTGAAAAGGGGGAATATGATCCAAGAAACTTCCTTGACGAAATGAAAGAAATGGTAAGACAATTGGTGGAAGAAGTTAAACGTGAGCAGCACAAAACTATCACCATTGAAAAAGAAATAAAACCGGAAGAAAAAACAGCGAAGCCGGAGAATACAGACCAAGAAAAAACTTCGAAAAAAAAATCGTCAGAAAAGATGCCTGACATCGTCTCACTCGGCTGTCCCAAATGCAAAAACGGCAAGATACTCAAAGGTAAAACCGCTTATGGATGCAGCGAATACAAAAACGGCTGCAACTTCAAGGTATTGTTTGAACAATTTGGAGTGCAGCTTAACGACAAGCAAATATTTTCGCTGATAAAAAAAGGTAAATCGTCAAAAATCAAGGGTTTGCATATCAATGGTGAAAAGAAGGATGCGGTGCTGATTTTGGATGAAATGTATAATGTGCAGGCAACAGATGTTGGTACTGAAAGAAAAAAAGAATAGGTACCAGCCTACACTCTTTCGGGCTTTGTCAGCCACGGCGGAAGGGCTTTTCGGCCATCGCGCTATGTACTGTGACGCATTACATTATTTTAGCCTTGTTATTACGGTGGTTTTAAAGTCAAACTCCCCTACCTCAAATTTTTCAATTTGATATTGTCTGCTGTCCAGGTATAATTCGATAAAAGGGAGGTCAGGTGCATAATGAAATCTGCCACCAACTTTTAAAGAATTTATTATATCCACATATTTCTTGCCGTATTCAATATAATTTCCATCCTCTCTTAAATTATGGTGTTTAAAATGATTTGAAAATCCAAGATTACTGACTATTGTTCCCCACTTCGTTATTCCATAATTGTATTCCAGCCAATCAGAGTTTATAAGATTGCTTTTTGAAAATGAAAATCTATCAATACCATAAGTGTCAATCCCCTGATTGCATAAATAATTTACCAGATTTCCCTGTCGGCCACATCCAATATCCAGAACTGGTGTCATTAAAGATTTTATATCAATTTTAAGAACATTAATCTGTAGTTCTGCACTGTATTCTGAGCAAGCAACCGGTTTAATATCAAGCTCAGCATCAGAATAAATTTTATCAGCAAAGGGATTAGTCTTTCGCAGCCATTGCTTTATATTGTCATAATGGTTTTTTGAAATCGACTCTATTGATTTTTTATTGGCCTTAATACATGAAAATAAATCGCTATAAATACTTCGCAAGTCATTTTTAGCGTGACGGTTGAAAGTGTAATATTGATTAATCCTGCAAAATTCCTCAACTGATTTATCTGTGGCGTAGTCAATTAGCATTCTTTCAGAATCAGCACTTAATTCGCTCATATTTGAAATGACATTTACCGTTTCATCGATAAACTTAAATGTTGAATTCGTATCGTTATGGAATATGTTTTTCCCTTTATTAAATTCGATTTGCTTATCAATATTTTTAAGAAACTTATTCATTTATAGGTGTTTGTATGCAAGACAAGAGTTGAGGCTATAAGCTGGCGGGCATTTCGGAGCACTTTTCTATCAACTTGCAACGAAGTTTATTTAATGCTTTGCCTTTTAAATTAGCACTTTCCGCCCGCTTGATTTTAGCCTTTGTGCGTGCCCTGCGTGAGCCGCGCACATACCTGTTTCGAAGCTCTATAAAAATTTCAAAAATACAAATTTATTTTATAGAACCTAAGAAACAGGTGTGTTTTTTTCCTAAGGGTGAAAGTCCCCTATGTGTCCTGATTGAAGCGGGAAAACATTAGTAAGCCGCAAGCTCGTTGCCGGTGACGGCCGAAGTGAGGGAAGCGGAACTGCAAAGGTTCGTAATGATGCATCGACTACACTCAGCATAAACTATACAGTAACCGGTTATGAGGCGTGGCAGATAGGATGAGGTAGCACAGCGTACTGAAGTCCAAAACGCAATCCGCCATAAGCGGAGCGGATTACCTGACATGTGTATCCGGCAGCGATTGACCGAAGAAAAAAGCTCTTATCCCGACACTCCTTCGTCGTGTGCGGGACAGGCCAGGAGGAGGTCCCGACATCGGCCTTTTGGCAGATCGTCGGGAAGTCAGCATAACGCAGTTTTTTGGTGCGAAGGCCAACGTTTCTGATGATGTATGTCCGAATACAAACGTTTACAGGTAATTTTAAGCAGTTGTAAATTGTTTTCAAAAATACAAACACTTTTATTTAATCAAAAAATATATTTAATTTTTATAAGGAAATAAAAAACGGGATACTAAAATGGCATGAATTTTCAGCCGGCGTGGGAAGCACCGAACCGTGAAAACATAAAAAAAGGGTTTCAAAAAACTTTGAAACCCTTGATTTTTCAGCGGTCCGGACGGGACTCGAACCCGCGACCCCGTGCGTGACAGGCACGTATTCTAACCAACTGAACTACCGAACCTGAATTTGAGAGTGCAAAGATACATTATTTTTGTTTTCAACAAAAGAAAAAATAAAAAATTATTGATTCCAGATTTCCCACGATTTTTCGGCCTGTACCCACAACATTTCCAGGCCATTAACAACCTGAGCCTCCATCTGTTCGCACTTTTGCATGAACACGGTTTTGTCGGGATTGTAAATCAAATCGATACAAATATGATTTTTTGAAACAGCTTCGTAGGGTATGCCGGGAAAACTTTCTATGTCGGGATACAATCCTGCTGGAGTAGCATTTATTATCAGGCGATTTTCGGAAACTACCTTTGCTGTAAGCGAGTCGTATGAAAATATCTCCGCATCCACAGGGCTTCGCGAAACAAAATGAAAAGGAATTTCTTTCTTCTTTAAAATGTATGCCACCGCCTTGGAAGCCCCGCCTGTACCCAATATCAGCGCACTGTTGCCGGCAGGTAATGAAAAATTACCCAGCAGTGCATCAAAACCTGCAATATCGGTGTTATAACCCTTAGTTATGATTTTTGTGCCATCCTTGATAAATTTAATGGTATTTACCGCACCCACCATGGAGGCTTCTTCATCAAGCGCTTCGAGGTATCCCATGATACTTTGCTTAAAAGGATTTGTAACCTGTAAGCCCGAAAACTGGTACCGCTGCACCAATGTTCGATATTCGTCAATATTGCTCATTGGAAATAAAAAATATCGAGCATCGTTGATTTTCTCCTGCCTGAATTTTTCGGTAAAAAACTTTTCGGAATACGAATGTTTTAATGAATTCCCAATAAGGCCAAAAATCCTCATTTTTAAGCGTTTTTACTTTTTTTACGATTCTGGTATAATTTGTAACCATAGTAAACCAGAATAATGACCAGCACCGCAACAATCACATAATCAATAATATGGCTGTATTTCATAATCTGATCCCAGTTTTCTTTCAGGTAATAACCGGCAATGGTGAGTATGGTGTTCCACATGCAAGCTCCCAGCGTAGTATATATTGAAAACTTCATGAGATTCATCCGCCCCATACCGGCAGGGATGGAAATGACATGCCGCACCACGGGGATGAAGCGACAAATAAATACGGTCATGTCGCCTTTTTTATTGAACCACTTTTCTGTAATATCCAGGTCGTGTTTATCAAGCAAGAGGTATTTCCCCCATTTTTCCACCAGGGGCCTCCCTCCTTTTGCACCTATCCAGTAACTTATCAAAGACCCGATGATGCTGCCTATGGTACTGAAAAGAATGACTCCCGGCCAGGTGAGCGTGCCTTCATAAATGGCAAATCCTGCAAAGGGCATCACCGCTTCGCTGGGCACAGGCGCCACCATACTCTCGAGCATCATAAGCACCATGATGCCGGTATAGCCGGCATAGCCAATAAACCCTGTAGCAAAATCGGCAATCCATGCTGTAAGGCCGGTATGGGCTTCGGTGGCCACGGCCATTTTAGCTGTATCGGCAGCCTGAACAATCTTTTGAAGTAAAAGCATAAAATAATTTTTCGCAAAATTAGCTTTTTTCTGCTAAAAGGGCAAAAAACAAAATCGTAGCTAAAAACCCGACCTAATAAAGGTTGAGAATATCAGTAAAATCGGTTTTGTCCATCAAGGTGGTGTCGAAATCAAAAAATTCGTTAACCCGTTCTTTATCAAGCGAAACTGCCTGCTCGAACACCAATAGGGACTCTTTTTCCTTCCCCGACAGATACAGCAGCGCAGCCAGACGATAATACAACGAAATATTTTCAGGTTGTTCTTCTATTCCCTTGCTGGTAGTAGTAATAGCCAAATCGGCTTTACCTGAATCGTACAAAACCTCCGAAATATCCAATAGAATCCCGCTATTGCCATGATCCAGTTCATAAACTTTATTATAAGCTTCCAGTGCCTGATCCTTTTGGTCCATTTTTAACAAAAGATCACCAAGCATATACCAGTATTCCGGGTTAATGGGCTCAACATCAACAGCTTTGCGCGTATAGAGCAGGGCTTTACAATAATTATTCAACTCCTCGTGTACCGTGCCCAGACCAATCCATGCTTCGCCCATAAACTCATCAAGCTCCAGCGCCCTATGATAATTTTCAAGGGCTTTGTCCCAATCTTTCATTTTTTCGTAACACTCGCCGAGGTAGTAATAGGTCAGAGCGTCGGGTTCGTCAATGGCAATAAGATCTTCAAAAACCTGAATGGCCTCATAAAAGCGTTCCAGTTCGTTCAGGGCATGAGCTTTATTGTAATATGCCGAAGTAAATTTCGGTGTGATGGCTATCACGTAGTCATTGGCATCGATGGATTTTTCGTACAAGCCCAGGTTGCCATAGGCGATTGCAAGGTTAAACCAGGCCACATCAGAATAAGGATTGGTTTTAAGGTATTGGGTAAAAAATTTGACCGATTCTTCGGTACGATTCAAAATTTCAAAACAATAGCCCAATTCGTATAAAATATTAGTGTTGGCCGGGTCTTTCTCCAGAGCTGTTTTCAGATAATTCAAAGCCTTGTTGTAATTTCC
Source organism: Bacteroidales bacterium (assembly GCA_035371225.1). Classification (GTDB taxonomy): domain Bacteria; phylum Bacteroidota; class Bacteroidia; order Bacteroidales; family CAIWKO01; genus CAIWKO01. Next base: position 6,476 of record DAOOWO010000036.1, read on the forward strand.
GGAATTCTCATACTCAAATGCTATATTTAAATATATTTCACCCGGGTCTTCCCAAACATCCAGCAGTTTTTTATATTCGTTGACAGCCTGTGGATACATTTTCAACTGACTGTAAATGCCTGCCTTAGCAAAATTAATCTCCGGATCTTCTTCTGCATCGGGCTTAACTTTTTTGAGTAATTGCAGGGCTTCCTCCGATTCATTGGCCGAGGCATGAAGCATGGCCAGGCGTAATAATAACGCATCAGAATCGGGATGCAGTTTAATAGCATAATTTAATGCCTGGCCCGTTTGTTTCAGGTTTTCCCTGGCAAAATAATAATCAATTATATCTTCGCATTCATAAACATCAAAAAATACCTGCTCATTTTGTTGTTGCATCTGTTCAAATCGAGAAATCAAAGACGACACTTCCATATCATCAATATCGTCAAAACCCTCAAATTCATCAAAATATTCCGACATCTTATCTTTGTTTTTTCTTTAGCAAATATAAGTAATAATATTCAATTACGGCTCTTTTTTTTTAAAAAAAACCGTGTATAACATTTGTGAGAAAATTTTTTCCTCCATAATAACAACATTAGAGTAATTTTGCAGGAGAAAAAAATTTTTGGTATGCCTTTAATCAAATCCATTTCAGGAATCCGCGGAACTATAGGTGGTAAATCGGGCGAAGGCCTCAGTCCGCTGGAAGTAATAAAGTTTACAAGCGCTTTTGCCGCTTTTATTGCTGAACCCAAAACAAAATGCAAAGTTGTAGTAGGTCGTGATGCGCGCATATCCGGCGATATGGTAAACAAACTTGTGTGCGGAACCCTGATGGCTATGGGCATTGATGTTATTGACATTGGACTTACCACCACGCCAACGACCGAAATAGCGGTGACCGAACTTAAAGCACAAGGAGGAATAATAATTACCGCAAGCCATAACCCCAAAAACTGGAATGCATTAAAGCTGCTTAATTCCAAAGGTGAATTTCTTACCAACAGCGAGGCGGCGGATTTTTTAAAAACTGCCGAAAATATCGATCAGAGCTTTGCAGAAGTAAATAATCTTGGAAATTATTGTGTTAATGACACCCTCATCGATCTGCATATCGAAAAAATACTCAAATTGCCCCTGGTGGATACCAAAGCCATAAAAAAAGCAGAATTCAATGTAACTATTGACTGCGTGAACTCTACCGGAGGCATTGCCATTCCCCGCTTGCTAAAGGCGCTCGGCGTAGCCCAAGTAAATGAACTGTATTGTGTTCCTGATGGAAAATTTCCGCACAATCCGGAACCTTTACCTGAGAATCTTGGGGCATTGGCCGAGAGCGTGGTGAAGAACAATTCGCATGTAGGTTTTGTGGTGGATCCGGATGTGGATCGATTGGCTATTGTGAGCGAAGATGGCGAAATGTTTGGCGAGGAATACACCCTGGTAGCCGTGGCTGATTATGTGCTGAGCCATACGCCGGGAAACACTGTTTCCAACCTCTCATCCACATCTGCTTTGCGCGACATCACAGGGAAATACGGCAAAGAGTATTTTACTTCTGCTGTTGGCGAGGTAAACGTGGTGGAAGCGATGAAAAAGAACAATGCGGTCATTGGCGGTGAAGGCAATGGAGGGGTTATCTTTCCTGAACTGCATTACGGCCGTGATGCATTGGTAGGTATCGCCTTGTTCTTATCGCATCTGGCCGAATCAAAATGTTCGTGTTCTACCCTGAGAGCCAAATATCCCGACTATTTTATCTCCAAAAACAAAATTGAAGCCGGCACCGATGTGGATATTTATGAAATTCTCAACCAGATTAAGGAAAAATACAAAAGTCATCCGGTTAACACAGCCGATGGAGTAAGAATCGACATTGACAACGGGTGGGTACATCTGCGCAGATCAAACACGGAACCAATTATTCGTATTTATTCCGAAAGCGATTCGATGATTAAGGCAGAAACCCTGGCCAAAAAGCTGCTTAACGATATCCGCGAACTCATAAAAAACAACCCTTCCGACGATTGATTCAGCCTGCCAAAAACCACTTTTAATTCTTTTAAAATCTAACGCATGATTTATCTGGACAATGCTGCCACCACACCATTGGATGCGGAAGTATCGGAAACCATGTGCCGCATAATAAAAGACTATTACGGCAATCCATCATCATCACATGCTGCCGGGCGCAACAGTAAAGTACTCATCGAAGAATCCAGATCGCTTATTGCTGATTTACTGAAAGTTAAAACTTCGGAAATATATTTTACCTCCTGCGCCACCGAAGCTATTGCCACAGCAATACCGGGAGTGGTTAAAGCCTACGGAATAAAAAAGATAATTACCACAACCGTGGAACATCATGCAGTAAGTCACGCCATTGAAAACATCAGTAAAAATGCGGCGGTAGAGGTATCTTATGTCCGTATTGATAGAAATGCCAGGCTTGACCTGGAGCATCTCAAAGATATGCTGAATGATGATGGAAAAACTTTCGTGATAATCATGCATGTCAACAACGAAACCGGCACTCTTTTTCCTGTTCAGGAGATTTCGGATATCTGCAAAGAAAAACAAACCATCTTTTTCTCCGATATGGTTCAAAGTATGGGAAAATTTGAAAACAGGCTGTCGGAACACGGTCCGGATATCACCTGCTGCTCTGCTCACAAATTGCATGGACCAAAAGGCATAGGTTTTTTATACCTCAACAATCGCATAAAAATTGCTCCTTTGATGAGCGGAGGAGGCCAGGAACGAAATATGCGTTCAGGAACCGAAAATATTTATGGTATTGCCGCTATGGCCAAAGCATTTGAAGTTGCTTACCGCGATATGATCAAAAACCGGGAACATATCTCGCAATTAAAATCGTACTTTATTGAAAAACTGAAGTTAAACCTACCGTACCTGATATTTAATGCCGCTTGCGACACCCGGGGACTGCCCAATATTATTAGCATTTCGGTACCGGCCGCATACAGCAACAAACTCTTGCTCGAAAAATTAGATATGCAACAAATTGCTGCATCCGGCGGAAGCGCCTGTAACGCCGGGATTGTAAAACCATCTCACGTACTGACGGCTCTTGGTGCTGATACCGGACTGCCCGCCATCAGGTTTTCTTTCAGTAAATACAACACAATACAGGAACTCAATCAGGTTTTGGATGTTTTAAAAGAGATACTCATTAAAAAGTAAAATCAGGGTTTTTTCTTTTCCACCAGGTTAATTTCCTTTTTTGGATTCAGCAACGCATTTATTATCGTGTAATCTTCGTAACGGAAAATCATACAACTGATATTCTCGTAACCGCCGGAAGTTGTTTTTCTGAACACATAATCTGTCTCGAGCAGCACAGGATTGTACTGTTCCACACATCGCTGAAAGTTTTTTCCGAATTTACCCAGGGCTCCGGTAAAATACATCATGAGGTCATAACCCTGATAGCCATAGTAATCAGGTTCTGTAGAATACTTACGCCGGAATTTTTTAATAAAATCGGCGGTTTCGGGTTTGGTGTAATCAATAAAATAGCTGTCAAAGATATGCAGGTTCAGATTCATCAGGTATTCGAGGTCGAGGCTGGGATATTGTTCCCAGGAGGGCATTCCGAAAAGCACAATTTTGTGTTTATAAGCCGCTTCATTCAAATTTCTGATGTATGCCGAAATAAAAGCTTCCCCCTGGACAAGGGTGATCACAACATTTATCACATTACTCTTCAGATGGTCAGACAAGGCGGCAAACCCTTTGCCGGAATAGTTTATGTCATGATATGCGAACAGGTTTTTGTCGTGATTTATCATCATAGCATTAACATCAAAAGCACTTACCAGGCTGCTGTCGGCATTTCGGTGGACAACAATCACATTTGAGCCGGGATAAGTTTCGGCAATAAAACCAAGCACTTTGGCGGCCTGAGAAGAATCAGAGGCCATAACCTTAAAGGCATGCGGGTTATTTTCCAGTACTGATTCCTTTTTGGTAAAAGGATTTACAATATTGATTCCATTATTTTTTGCCCAATCGGCAAAATGTGCGAAATTATTCATGAAAAACGGGCCAATAATCAGGTCCATGTTTTTCATTTCTGTTTTCTGCTTTACAAAATCAGTGGCATTGGTATTTTCATTAACATCATATACATATATCATTAAAGACAAATCGCTTTGTTTAAGTGAATCAATAGCAATGCGGACACCTTCATAGAATTGAATGAAATTCAGAGATTTATACGAAGACACAGGTGTTTTTCCATCGGTGGTATCAATACTGTAAGTCCTGTCAAAATAAAACGGGATGAGCAAGGCAATACGATAGGTATTACTCGAAGCTTGTTTACCGCAATCTATTACAATAACCGAATCTTTTTTTAACAAGGAATCTTTGGCAGCAGTTTTTCCGATAACGCTGCCAAACGGCAGCCTAATCTGCTGACCAACCTGAATGGTTTCGGAAAGGCCTTCATTCAATTTCTTCAGTTGGTCAATGGTGGTGGAATATAGCCGGGCAATAGAATAAATTGTTTCTCCCTGTTTCACAATGTGTAATCCCAGGGTGCTGCTGACGCTGTCCTTTGGTTTTTTTTCCGCCACGGGTATCAGGATAATACTGCCCGGTTTTAATTTTTCAGTCAGGCCAGGGTTACAACTCATTATCTCACTGACTTTTACATTGTAATTAAACGAAATTTCGTAAAGTGTTTCGCCTCTGACTACTTCATGAGAAATATATTTTTTTGGTTGGTTGCTGGTGATTACCGGAATTTTGATGACATCTCCTGCGCGAAGTCCTTTCTTCAGTTCCGGGTTTGTTTTCAAAATGTCGTCCATGCTCACGGTGTAGGCCTTGGATATTCCATAGATGGTCTGTCCCGGGTTAACGGTATGCAGATAGTATTCGGTATTGCCGATAAATTCCTTTTTTGTGCTGATCTGTACTTCCTGAGCCTCAACATTTGTAAACCAGGCAAGCACCAGGCAGACAAAAGATAATGTCCTTAATCTGATCATATTATTCCCATTCTATGGTTGCAGGCGGCTTTGAACTAATATCGTAAACGACTCTGTTGACGCCCTTTACTTTATTGATTATTTCATTGGAAACTTTTGCCAGGAACTCATAAGGCAGTTGCGACCAGTCGGCCGTCATGCCATCGGTAGAGTTGACTGCTCTCAGGGCAACCACATGTTCATAAGTTCGTTCGTCGCCCATCACGCCGACCGATTGTACAGGAAGCAGCATGGCGCCGGCCTGCCACACTTTATCGTATAAACCCATTGATTTCAATCCTTCAATAAAAATATGGTCAACTTCCTGCAAAATCCGAACTTTTTCGGCAGTAATGTCGCTGATTATCCTGATACCTAATCCAGGCCCGGGAAAAGGATGACGGTTGAGAATTTCAGGTTTTATTCCGAGGGACATCCCCACCCTTCTCACTTCATCTTTAAACAAAGATTTCAATGGTTCAACCACCTTAAGTTTCATAAAATCAGGCAAGCCGCCCACATTATGATGGGATTTGATAGTGGCTGAAGGTCCTTTGACCGAAACAGACTCGATCACATCAGGGTAAATAGTGCCTTGTGCCAGCCATTGAACCTCTTTTATTTTATGGGCTTCCCTATCAAATACTTCAATAAAAGTTTTTCCGATAATTTTTCGTTTTTTCTCCGGGTCGGAAACGCCTTTCAGCGCCTGAAGAAAACACTCTCCGGCCCGGACACCGGTAACCTGCAGGCCCATACTCTTATAATTCTCAAGCACGCTTTCAAATTCATTTTTGCGCAGCAGGCCATTATCGACAAATATGCAGAACAGCCTGTTGCCGATAGCCATGTGCAATAACACAGCCGCCACACTCGAATCCACGCCACCCGACAAACCGAGCAACACGTGGTCATCGCCCACTTGCGCATGAACGCGCGCGATCTGGTCTTCGATGATGTTCGCGGCTGTCCACAAGGTTTCGCAACCGCAGATATCGACCGCAAATCGGCGCAGCATGGCTTCGCCGGATTTGGTGTGCGTCACTTCCGGATGGAATTGGACGCCGTACCACTTTTTGGTTTCGTCGCTCATGCCAATGATCGGCACGTTGCCTGTGCGGGCGGTGATTTCGAAGCCTTCCGGAATCTG
>DAOOWO010000037.1:0-12572 GCA_035371225.1 Bacteroidales bacterium
TACATTGGAAGAAATAGCCGTAAAATTTGACCTCACCCGCGAACGGGTAAGACAAATCAAAGAAAAAGCTATCCGCAGGCTGAAACACACCTCGAGGAGCAAATTACTGAAAGCTTACCTTGGTAAGTAACATTTATGCCAATAAGGTAGCTTAAATCAGGTGCAGATGCACTTACTTACAATTTAAGATACCTTTATCGGGACAAGAACTTAAAAAACCTTCCCTTTCCGGAAGGTTTTTTTTGAGTTGTTATTCATAAACCCAAATACATCTTGAAATCAGAGAATTACCAATTTTTTACCTGCATTGTGGATTAAATAACAGTATTCTTTTATCTGTTATTTAATAATTTATAAAATAAATTTTCTTAAATAAACTGCGATAGAGAATTAGTCTTTATACCGGGCAATGGGCGTAATGCCGCCTTTCACTTTGTCGTGGATTTTTACCAGCATTTCAGTATTAAGCGGCAGCAAAATATCCACCCGTGAACCGAATTTAATAAATCCCAGTTCAGTGTTTTGTTCCACCTTCATTTTCTCCTCGGCATAGCATACAATACGGCGGGCTACAAAACCGGCAATCTGGCGCACCAGCACAGGCGCACGGCCTTCGGGACGGATAATGGTGGTGGTTTGCTCGTTCATATACGAAGATTTCGGTTTACGGGCCACAAAGTAGCGCCCATAATAATCTTCGGTTTTTATCACTTCGCCGCTGACAGGATAAAAATTAATATGAACATTATTAAGTGACATGAATACAGATACCTGAATGCGTTTTTCGTTCAGGTATTTTTCTTCATCAATTTCTTCGATGGCTACTACCTCTCCGTCGGCGCCGGAAAATATCAGGTCGGGGTCTTTCACATAAACCCTGGCCGGCACCCTGAAAAAACGCAGTATAACCACATAACATACCAGAGAAGCAGTCAATATAAATATTTTGAACCACAAATAGCCCTCCAGCAGCATAAAAACCGGAAAGTTTATAAGTATTAGCAACAACGCTGAAAAAAGAATTATTCGCGTACCTTCTCTATGTAATTTCATAATTAATTGGCAATAAAAAAGTAAATATAAATGAAAACAAAAACCGCGGCAAAGAACACTCCGTCGAAGCGATCGAGGATACCGCCGTGGCCCGGCATAATAGTACCGGAATCTTTTACATCCACGCTACGTTTCAGCATGGATTCGGCCAGATCGCCCAGCGTGCCGGTTACCACAATGATTACCGATATGATAGCCCAATGCAGAAATTGTATATCTTTGAAAATCAACGAAAACACATAAGCTGCCGCCACGCCGAAAACAGCCGAACCCGCTGAACCTTCCCAGGTTTTGCCCGGCGAGATGCGCTCAAACAGTTTGTGCCTTCCTATGGCTGAGCCAACCAGGTAGGCGGCCGTATCTGCAACCCAGGTGATAATAAAAAAGCCAAGAAGAATGTGTGTATTAAATCCGCCTCTCAACTCAAACGGGCTGAAGAAAAAATTCAGCAGCGCCAGTGGCAGGGCCACATAAAGTCCTCCCAGAATAGTATATGCAATATTGGTAAAGGGCTGTCCGGCCTTCCGGAACAGTTCGGTAACGGAAATAATTATAGCCACCGGCAAACTTAACAATACCCAGCCAAAACTAAAAACATCATGGGCATATAATGAGATACTTACAAACAAATAACCACCGAAAACCAGGCCATTTAAAAACTGAGGCTGAATATTTTTCAGCAGGGCAAGCTTAAAAAACTCGTATATGCCGAGCAAGGCAACCACAAGAAATACCAACATAAAAGAATAAACACTCCAGCAAATAGAGCCTATTACAATAGTAATAAAGACAAGTCCGGTGAGGGTACGTGTGATAAGCTTTTTCACAGGTTAAAATCCTTTATAAAAGTTTTGGCTTCCACAAGATTATCGGGTAAGACATACAGCTCAATATTGCCGAAAAGGTATGCCGAATCCTTTTTATTTATGACAAAAACACTGATGTTATTTTCTTCAAGCATCCCCTTTACCATTTCGGCTTCAAAATCCTTGTTTGTTTCAAAAACGAGTACCCAATCTTTTTCCATAGTTTATTGGTTTATGTCGTCAATTAAAAAAAGATATAAGTCGCGGGGGCCGTGAGCGCCCATCACCAAGGTTTTTTCGATATCAGCGGTACGACTGGGCCCTGATATCACGGATATCAGCGAAGGAAGGTTATTTTTATATTTTTTGAACAGCGCCTCGAAGGCTTCGGGCAGGTCGGGCACAATCTGCGAGGCATATGCCATAACGATGTGTACATCCGGATATACTATCAGGCGGCGGCCGGAGGCCTGAGCTGATGACACCATAATGCTACCCAGCCTGGAAATAAGAAATTCGCAGGAGGTTATTCCCTGAACAGCATCAGTGAGGGTATCAGGATTGGAACTGAAAGGCACTGCGGCTTCTACCAGCAGGAGTTGTATCCCGGAATCCAGACAAAATATTTTGTTCCACTTGTTATCCCTGACAAAAGAACTAATACTTTCAATAAACTCCTTTTTATCGGCACAATACACAAATTTGCCGGCAATAGCCACAAAGGCTTTTGCAAAAGCTACATCCAGGGAGTCGTCAGACACTTTAAAAACGTTCTGGGAAAAATCAATTTCAGAATACGGACATTCCGCCTGATGTATCCCTGCGTTTCGTACATTTTTCAGCACTTTTTCCCGTGAACTGTATTCTTCCATAAAGACCTGTTCAGAATAGTTATGTTACTAATTTTCAGTATTATCAGATACTTCCTGTTGATTATCTTTGGATTCTATATTATCAATGCCGGGGTCCGTTGCCGAAGCATTGTCGCCGTTTTCGGGTTTTACTTCCGAAGTACTTTGCTCCTGCTTATCTTCAGTACTTTCGGGTTTTCCTTTACGTAAGGTAAACTCAATATCTCTGGAATCCTGATCAATATGATGTCCATCATCGAAAGGCCTTTTTCCGAAAATCTTTTCGACATCTTCCCGGAAAATCACCTCTTTTTCGAGCAGCAGGTTAGCCAGTGCGCCCACTTTGTCTTTGTTGTCCTGGATAATCTTCACAGCTCTGGCATAGGCAGTGTCTACAATTTTACTCACTTCCTCGTCGATGGTTTGCGCAGTAGTTTCGCTGTAGGGTTTGGAAAGGGCATATTCCTGCTGTCCCGATGAATCGTAATAGCTGAGGTTGCCGATTTTTTTGTTAAGTCCGTAATACATAACCATGGCATACGCCTGTTTGGTAGTTCTTTCCAGGTCGTTGAGTGCGCCGGTGGAAATCTTTCCGAAATTGACCTCTTCGGAAGCTCGGCCACCAAGGATAGCGCACATCTCGTCGAGCATTTGTTCGGTAAAAGTAATCTGTCTTTCTTCGGGCAGGTACCAGGCGGCGCCCAGGGCTTTGCCGCGGGGGATAATAGTAACTTTCACCAGGGGCGAGGCATGTTCCACCAGCCAGCTTATGGCAGCATGGCCGGCCTCATGAAAAGCGATGACTTTCTTCTCTTCCATAGAGATGATTTTGCTTCGTTTTTCCAGGCCACCGACGATGCGGTCGATAGCATCAAGAAAATCCTGCTTTTCGATAACTTTTTTGTTTTTACGGGCAGCTATCAGCGCAGACTCATTACATACGTTGGCAATATCGGCACCTGAGAAACCCGGTGTCTGACGTGAAAGGAATCCGATATCGATATCTTTCGACAGTGTCAGTGGTTTCATGTGCACCTTGAAAATAGCTGTTCTTTCTTCCAGATCAGGGAGTTCAACGTGGATCTGCCTGTCGAAACGTCCGGCACGCAGCAAGGCCCTGTCGAGGATGTCGGCACGGTTGGTGGCGGCCAGGATAATCACACCGGCATTGCTCGAAAAGCCGTCCATTTCGGTAAGCAATTGGTTGAGGGTATTTTCTCTCTCGTCGTTGGCGCCCGTCATGGGATTTTTGCCGCGGGCACGGCCTATGGCATCAATTTCGTCGATAAAGACTATACAGGGTGCTTTTTCTTTGGCGGTTTTAAACAAGTCGCGCACGCGGGAGGCGCCTACACCAACAAACATTTCAACAAAGTCGGAACCCGAGAGCGAGAAGAAAGGCACCTTAGCTTCGCCGGCCACCGCTTTGGCCAGCAGGGTTTTGCCGGTGCCCGGAGGTCCAACCAGCAAGGCGCCCTTGGGAATCTTTCCTCCCAATTGGGTGTATTTTTTTGGATCCTTCAGAAATTCCACTATCTCCATAATCTCCACCTTGGCTTCTTCCAGGCCCGCCACATCGTTAAAGGTGATGGAACTGCTGGTGTTTTTATCAAACAACTGTGCCTTGGATTTGCCCACATTAAAAATTTGTGAGCCGCCCGCTCCCCTGCCCATCATCCGCATAATCACAAGCCAGATGATAACCAGTATGGCTATAGGCAACACCCATCCCAAAATTTCTCCTCCCCAGTTGCGGCGGGTTTCGGGAATAATATCCACCCCCTGGCGGCTCATAATAGTCTGTTTTTGTTCCAGAGTAGCGCCTATGGTGTCTTTGGCTACCACCATCTTTTCCACGTCCCTGACTTTGGTTTCAAAAGTTTCAGAAGAGAGTATCTCGAACTGAAAATGAGGCCCAGTAATTGGTGATGCGCCAATACCTTTTTTGGGTACCAGGCTTTTAAAAGCCGTATCGCCACTGGCAATGGCTTCCTGTTTGATGTATATTTCGGCTATTTCCTTGTTGACCACCACAATTTTTTCAACCTGTTTGTTCTGCAAAAAAGTTTCAAATTTGTTATAGGTAATCTTTTTGGGACCGCTGCCTCCCCAGTTATAAAAGTTTAATGCGATAAACACTACTGCCAGTAAAGCATAAATCCAATAAAAACTGAATTTTTTCTTTCCCGGGTCCCCGCCCTTGATACTATTTTTAAAATTATTATTTTGTTTGTCAGTCATAAAAATTCTAATCTTTCATTTTAATTACTTTCGGAATCAAACTGTTTTATTTCCGCATCAGCCCATAGATTCTCGAGTTGGTAAAAGTTGCGGTATTTTTCCTGAAATATGTGAGCCACCACATCAAAATAATCGAGCAATATCCATTCGGCATTGTGAAAGCCTTCCCTGTAACGCGGTTTTATTCCGGTGGCCTTGAGTACCATTTCTTCCACAGCGTCGGCGATAGCTTCCACCTGAGTACGCGAGGTGCCATGACAAATCACAAATTTGGAAAATAACGCATTTTGAAATTTTGAAAAGTCAAGGCTGACAACATTTTTAGCTTTTTTTTCTATCATGCTGTTGGCGATTATGTCAGCAATAAGCGACTCTTCAGTTATTTTCTTTTTTCTGGGCATTACAAATATTTCATAAATTTGCAAATGTAAGACTTTTTATTGAACATTTTGAATATTTTATATAAACAGCAGGCAAAATAACACTAGTTTTTTTAATCCTGAGATTTTGAAAATAATACGTAAAGAAACCCTGGGCTCTACCAATGCGTATGCCGAACAGATGATAGCCAACGGTATCGCAGACAACCCTTTTTGTGTGGTGGCCAACCGGCAGACCTCCGGCAAAGGCCGTGGCAACAACCAATGGAATTCACAAGCCGAAAAAAACCTAACATTCAGCATAGTATGTTTCCCTGAGTTTCTCAGTGCCGAAAAGCAGTTTTACCTGAACAAGGCCGTAGCGCTGTCTGTATATGAATTTATTTCCGAACTACTGCCCGGTAAAAACGTTGCTATCAAATGGCCCAATGATATTTATATCGGCAACAAAAAAGTGGCCGGAACGCTGTTCCAAACGACGGTTCAAGCTGCAATAATGAAAAATGTCATTATCGGCATCGGCATCAATATCAACCAGGAAAAATTTCCTGAAAACCTACCCAACCCAACCTCTGTTTTTTTAGAATCATCAACAAATACAGAGCTAATACCAGCATTAAATCAATACCTTGACATTTTTGAGAAGTACTATGGATGGTTGGAAGAAAAACGCTTTGAAGACATCAACAACCACTATATCAATAAATTATATCTTTTCGGACAGCACAGTTTGTTTGAATTTGACAAAAAACCAATCCGGGCTGTTATCTGCGGGGTTGATGAATATGGCTGGCTGCAGTTGCTTACCGACGATGGAGTTGTGCTGAGCGGGGAAATGGACAGGGTGAAAATGATCATAGGGACATAATTCCGCTAAAAGACAGGAATAAAGAAAACAACAAGTAATACTGACAGCAGAAGTTTGAAACACATCATCACAAAAAAAACTGCAAAAAAAAATAATTCAGTACTAATAGCGGCCATCAATTAGTCCAACAAAGGTGCCAGCAGGTTCTCCAGTTGTGAAGCCAGCGACTCGGAGTCGTTTTTGATAATGGTCCAGTCATCCGCACTGATAAGATATACGCTGTTTTCGTACACCACATAGCAAATAACGGCACCACCAAGCTCATTCATGGTGATCTTACGGGTAAGATAACTTGATATCTGAATAGGTTTGACCACAGCTTCGAAGCGGTATTTTATAGTTTCGATATCCTCCTGAGTCACTTTTTTTTCCATGCCCGAAAACCTGAACATCAGTTCGTAGGCCTTCAGGTTTTCGTTTCCAAAGTTCTGTCCGTGCGAAAATACTTTTTCCATATCAGTAAGTATTTATTTCATTTCAAATTGTTTTCCGGTATGAAATTACAACAAATTCCTGATACTGTAACCCGGTTGATCAATATTTCGTTAATAGTACTTCTTGATAAAAATTCTTTTAACGCCTATCTTCTCGAAAGATATCTAAGCAGCACTCCTTATTTAAACTACTACTTCAAATAATATTTTATATCAATCTGTATTATTATTATTTAAATCGACAAATTATCCGGCATACTATTTCTTTCAAAAGATGCATAAAGAATTTTAATGTTAGCGATATCACAGCAGGTCAACACCATAATAGAAATGGTGGACGTTACCAGAAGAATAATAAAAAACTTAAAACGCAGGGCTTTCGCAGTATTCCTTGAGTTTTGCTGCAAGAACATTCACCAGATTTTGGAGGGGTCTGGCGGCCATTAACCTTATCATCATGGGCATCTCGTGATCAAAAACAAAAACCACATCGGTCTGATTATCAGCGATTTTATCAAGCAGACATATCAACTCAAATGTAAATGGCAGTTTAGTGCCTGTATCCGGCACAATAAGAATTTTGGAATATGGTACTTTTTCAGTGATTTTCAGAGCCAAAGTTCCCATGCCGCTAACCTCAAAACTACAGGTGTCAGCAGTGGATGTCCAGTTTTTCACCTGTTCGGGCATCATAGTATGAAAATTATTAAAGTCCGAAAGGAAATCAAATATTTTCACTATGGGAGCATTGATAGAGGACTTATCGCTTTTAATCTGTTCCATAAGATTTTATTTTCCCCATTTATCAGGGGCTTCGCGCCACTGTGCCAGGTACGGGAGGTCTGACTCATTGATAAAACTACTTTCTACCGCTTGTTCTAACAGTGCGTTATAATTGGACAAGGTGAAAAGTTTACATTTAGCTTTTTTAAAATTTTCCTCTGCTTCGGGGAAACCATAGGTAAATATGGCCACCATGCCCTTCACATCGCAACCTGCTTCACGAAGAGCCTCAACTGCTTTCAGGCTGCTGGTCCCGGTAGAGATAAGGTCTTCTACCACCACTACCGACTGCCCTTTTTCCACCACGCCTTCGATAAGATTGGTGAGGCCATGATCTTTGGGAGCAGAACGCACATAAACAAATGGCAGGCCCATATCCTGAGCCACCAGTGCTCCATGGGCAATGGCTCCGGTAGCCACACCTGCAATAACATCGGGAATGCCAAATTCTTCCTGTATCACGGAAGCAAAGCACTGCCGGACATAAGTTCGGATCTTTGGATAAGAAAGAGTTTTTCTGTTATCGCAATATATAGGCGATTTCCAACCTGATGCCCAGGTAAAAGGTTTTTGCAGGTTCAATTTTATTGCTTTAATTTGCAACAAATATTCTGCAGTTTTTAATGAAACATCATTATTTTTTTTCATGTCGCAAAGTTACAAAGTATACATAAACGACAAAGAACTTTTTTTCGGAAATTCAGAAAATATTGTCAGTACAGATGATTCCGTATCTGTGCTGGCCAATCCCTCCACTGATACTCTCCGCACAGCCATAACGGATTTTATTGCCGATCAGCATTTGCAGCAATTGAGGATAGTTGGCGATAATCCCAAAGAGCTTTTCAATGAATTCCGGAAAGATTATAAAGAAGTAAGGGCTGCCGGAGGCCTGGTACGCGACAAGGATATGCGTATTTTGTTTATCTTCCGCAGGGGAAAATGGGATTTACCCAAAGGTAAAATTGATAAAGACGAAAGAAAAAAACATGCTGCCTTGCGGGAAGTTCGTGAGGAAACAGGGCTTGACCAACTTCTAATTATTGGCAGAATAGCCAAAACCTATCATGTCTACACGGAAAAAAACGAACACATCCTGAAAAAAACCTACTGGTACGAAATGGCCGCCATCAATCCGGATAAGCTTGTACCACAGACCGAAGAAGACATTACCGACATCCGTTGGTTCGAAGTAGATAAACTGGAGGAGATTTACACCAACACCTTTCCTCTGGTAGCCAATTTATTGAAAGAAACCCTTTTTCCACAGGCTTAGAAATTGTTTTGATCACAGCGGAATTTGTGGCATATATTAATAAACGACCACCGTTAAAAACGGTGGCTTTAATTACAGAACCCTCTAAAAGAGGGGAAAATGAATATCGAATAATGATTAACGATTTTTGATTTATGAAGTAAAAACCTCAAACTATTGAATTTGTGATAAATCAGAAAACTTCTAAAATCATCATTCGTCAATCCTTGTTCTTAAATTTAAAAATATTTGGATGAACTGTTATAATGGCAAAGCCAAACATACATTACCACCGTCAAAGACGGTGGGTTTTTAAGTTAAACTAAATCCAATTATTTTTTCCGGAAAAAGAAAGGACCGGCTTTTGGGCCAGTCCTTTGACATTATGCTAACAACCAGTTATAAGTACTTATACACAGTACCGCTGTTGCCATTCCATACCCAGTCGATACGGTACTTTGTCGGGCAGGCACTTCCATTGACATCCACGGGAAGGTTATTATCATCAAAGCCACCGGTAAACGTAGCCTGTTTGCTTTCGGCAGGAATCTGGTGCACCTTAACTCCGGCACAAGGATCAAAATTGCACGATTCCTTGTGTATGACCGACTGAGTTATCTGAGTGTAAAACAACTCTCCATTACGGTTGGTACCCCAGACAACCAGGTTATTATAGCCATCGGCAGAGCCAAATCCGTCAATGGTAACCCAAAGGTTACCCATAGTGCCGGTATAGGTTATCTGGCGGGCAATGGTCCATGTTCTGGTAGTATTGTCGTTAAAGGTTGCGATCAGCGAACCGGTTACCCTGTGAACAATGGAAGTGGCACTTGTTCCCAGGTTGATTATCCTTCCTCCGCTGACATTAGTATAAATTCTTTTTCCATTCAGCGTAAGTGTAAGATTGTCGGACACTCTCGTAAAAAGAACATTCAGATATTTCACATACACAGTTGCTCCGGCATCAGGCCAATGGGTGTTTACGTGTTTTTTCACTTCAGCCTGCCCCACCCTGTTCCACCGGCCGGAACAATTCAGTCCATTGAAAGTAATGCTGTAAATAATGGTATCACCCACAATTGTTGATGAATCCACAGTAACATTGCAGGGGAAGATATTGGTTGCTTTCTGTCCGCTGCCAGAGAGCACACTGTTAATATCCTTCATAATTTCATCATCGGCTGCAGCCACTCTGTTTTCGTCGGAAACAAATTGTTGTAACGTGGTGGTATCAGGGTTTTTGTCTTTTTTACAGGAGGTGAATCCTATAGCCAATACAGCAATGAGTATGGCACAGAAACGGAATTTTTTTAATGTTTTCATGATCTCAGGGTTTTTAGGGTTAATAATTTTAGGTGTCTTTAAATTAAATACACACAAATCAATTTTAACCCTTATAAAAATACTATTTTTTTTGAAAAAAATCAGAAAATGATTCTTTCTTGTTCGTTGGATACCTAAAAAGATCAACCTTAGGGTTTAAAGCAAGGTATACTCCCCTATTGCACAATCAGAGAATCGGTAATCACATGACATGCGGCAAAAAAACCTGTTGCTCCACTGCTCAAATTAGTAGGCACATTGGCCGGAGCCGAATCAAACAGGCCGCCTTTCCAATTGGTTTCGCTGATCAGAGCGCGAAGAAATTCCACATATTCTGGATTCAGCGAGTATTTACGTTCAATAATCTTTGTTCCTGCCGGAAACAATACTTTTTCCATTTCAGGCGCAAAAACCTGGCTGACATCAATGGTAGGGAGGCTGTAATAAAACAACCGTGCCCTGCAATTGTCGGGATCAAGGCTTTCATAGCCCGGCACCTGAGACCAGTCGAGCAACAACTCATACATCGCAGGATGCGCGGCATTGTATGCATTGGCAACCCATGTAATCCGGAACAAATTTTCTGAAGCACTCCGGGCATAACGCGCCAGGATAAGCGGAGTATTCGGCACCATGCGGCTTTTGGCGGTGTATACTGAGCCATCAATGCTTACAAGCAAGGTGTATAGAACCCCCACCTTTGCTGAAAAATTTGCAGGTGTACAATACACGCCCGGGTTACCCGGCTGCTCGGTAAGAAACCATGAAGAATCCGCATTGCTGACAATAACTCCTGCCCCGGAAACCGCTTCCGGCGGCATATTCAAAGCACTCACGCTGCGTGTCAGCCTTATCGGATGGGCTTTTGCCTCATTGGTAAGTATTCCGTCAACAACAACATAGGCCGTCCCATCGTTCTGAACAGGCCAATCCACCTGCTTTTCGCATGAAACCAATCCTAAAAGTAATAAGTACAGAATCGTTTTTTTCATCAGAACGAGAATTTATAATTTAATGAAGGTATCACCCCTGCGACAGAAATGGTGGTTTGCACCAACTCATAGCCCGCATTATTATTGGCAGGAATGACAAAGTCGCCATCGGTTTCAATCTTGTTAAAATTGACTGAAAAAGGATTTTTCCGGCCATACACATTGTATAAAGATAATACCAGGCTATGTTTGTATTTCCTGAAAGATTTATTCAGACGAAACCCAACGGATACATCCAGACGATGGTAATCGGGCAACCGGTCGTTGTTTTTGGATGCATAGACGGGGACTGAATACCCGCCATAATAGTAAAAAGACACTGGAGTTGTGACAGGATTGCCTGTGAGAAACATCCAGCCTGCAGTAAAAAACCAGCGTTTTTCGGTATCATAGGATAGGTTGATATATATATTGTGCGGGCTGTCGTAACTGGCAGGAAATTCAGCATCGTTATTAATTCCCTGGATTTTTTTCAAGGCACGCGAATAGGTATATCCTATCCACCCGGTAAATTTTCCGTCGGGTTTACGCAACACTATTTCGGCACCATAAGCCCGGCTGTTTCCAAATCGCAGTTCCCCCTCAATCAATGGGTTGAACAGCAAATTTGCGTGATCTTTATAGTCGATGGTATTTTGAAACCACTTATAAAAACCGTCGACAGATAAAAATATGCCGGAACCAAAAAGGCTTTGCATAAAACTCAAGCCCAGTTGGTCGGTTTTCTGAGGTTTAATATTAGGCCCGCATGGCACCCATACTTCCAGCGACGTGAAAGGCCCTGTGAAATTTGTCAGAACCTGGATAAACTGGCTGGTACGGGAATAACTAAGTTTGACAGCCGATTTTTTTGAAAACCGGTATTTTATGCTGAACCGCGGCTCCGGGCTGGCATAGGTGCAAAATACTTTGCTTTTACCTATCATTGTAGTGTCAAAAACCTCAAACCGGGAGCTATATGAGTACAATGTGAACGGGCCAATGTTTTGCCAAACCGGCAAACGAACACCATAATTCAGTTCAAGTTTTTCGCCTATCTGTTGCTCATTGCTCAGGTACAAAGCGTATTCCAGTGATGTATAATAAGGGATAACCGGTGCTTTTTCCTGCATTGCCGTGTTTGCGAAACTCACATTTCCAGGATTGAATGTTTTGTAACTTAGTGAAATGCCCGACCTGATGGTATTTTCATGGTTTAAAAAGAAAGCAACATCCGTTTTGAATGTAATATCCGATATAGCTGATTTCCAGTAATTCTTTTCTTCACGAGACAAATACAAAAAGTAATTATAGCGACTGTAATAAATGGTAGAATTTGAAAACAAACGGTTGCTGAAGATATGATTCCACCGGAAGGTCCCCAACACATTATTCCAGGTAATTCCGAACGTATTCAACACCGATTGATTGATCCGGCTGTAATCATCCTGTCCTCCGTAAAAAGACAGGAAGAAACGGTTTTTATCGTTTAATCTGAGATTTATTTTTCCGTTTACATCAAAAAAATTCATTTTTAAATTTTTGTTGGCCTTCAGCACATAGGTTATCCACTTTAGATTTGATTTTCTGGCAGAGATATAAAAAGA
>DAOOWO010000038.1:0-12469 GCA_035371225.1 Bacteroidales bacterium
GTTTTGCAGCATTACCGTGTGAATATCCTGTGCAGATATTTTTTTATCCAGGGTGTTCAGGTCCACTTTATAGTACGAATTGTCTAAATAATAATTATAGTACAGTAGAAGTTCTGACCGTGAGTTTTCCAATTCGCCAAGATATGCCTGATCAAAGCATTCCGTAAGCCGGGGGTCGGCCTTATACACCTGTTGTGCATGGAGGGTTCCAATAAGAAAAACGGCAAAAATTAACCCTGATAACTTTTTTATCATATTAAATCTGATTTAATGTTTGTTTTATTTTATTGCTTTATAGACAACAACAATTTAAAAATGGTTGCCTGTAGTTTATTTTTACAAAAATATCAATAAAAAAAGATTGTTCAGGCCTTATTTGAAAAAAACGCCATCAAGTGATATAATTTGGAATTATTCTAAATTATTTTTATCTTTGTTGAAAATTTAGTATCAATAAAAAATGTGGGATATAAAAGAAAAAACCTGCCTTATAACCGGAGCCACCTCGGGTATAGGACGTGCAACGGCCCTGGCTCTGGTACAAATGAAAGCCCGCGTAATAATCACATATCGGGACAAAGCTAAAGCCGAAAAAACCAGAGACTTAATCCTGCAAAAAACAGGGCAGGAAATTGAGTTTTTTTATTGTGATTTCTCTTCTTTAGCATCAATCAGAAGTTTTGCAGATGATTTTAAACAAAGACACGACAAACTTCATGTTCTAATTAACAATATGGGCATTTATGAAATTGAGAATCTGAAAAGTAAAGACGGCTACGAAATGAACTGGGCAGTGAATCACCTGGCTCCGTTTTTGTTGACCAACCAACTGCTGAAAACAATAAAAAACAGTGCACCAGCCCGGATTATCAATGTATCTTCTGATTCTCACAGGGGGGCAAGTATTAATTTTGACGATATTTCTTTCAGCAAAGATTTCAGCGGCAAAAAAGCTTACGAACAGTCGAAACTTGCCACAATTTTATTTACCAAGCAACTGGCTAAAGAATTGAAAGACACCAGTGTTACCGCCAACTGCCTGCACCCGGGCATTGTAAGAACCAACATCTTTAAAAAGATGAATCCTTTGGCTATTTTTCTTTTTAAATTAATAATGGTCAATCCTGAAAAAGGTGCCGAAACCTCTGTTTTTCTGGCAAGTTCTCCTGACCTTGACGGCATAAGCGGCCAGTATTTTAAAAAGAAAAGGCCTGCCGAGCCGTCGGCAAATGCCAGAAATATGGATACTGCCCTGAAATTATGGCAGCTCAGCAACGATTACGTGGAATTTACCAAGGCCGTAGAAGAAGAAGAAGAAGAAGAAGACACCACAGTAATCAGAAAATACACCAACGGGGAAATCACCATCGTGTGGCAGCCGCATCTTTGCACACATGTTGCTTACTGTTTCAGCGAATTGCCCGATGTCTTCAACCCAGTGGAAAGGCCCTGGATAAACCCTTTTGGGGCTTCAACAAAAAAAATCATTGCACAGGTAACGCGCTGTCCTACCGAGGCGCTAACCTATTATTATAACAACAAGCAGGACGAAACCGGCAAACAGGAACACGCTACCAGCAGTACAATGCCCCGGATAGAAATACACAGGAACGGCCCGGCAATAGTTAAGGGAAAATGCCAGATGTCGGATGAAAACGGCCATCAATATGAGACAAATGATGTTTTTTCGCTTTGCCGCTGCGGCAAATCAAAAAAAACGCCGTATTGCGATGGTTCCCATGCGTTGTATCCATTTGAATAAAAATATTTCATGAATTTTGCACAATTAAACAGACAGATACTCCTCATAATTAGCGTGTTGGCCATGCTAACCATAATTAGTTCGTGCAATATGGCTACACATAAAAAAAGCAACCCCATGGATACCGACAAAAAAATATCGCTAAGCGAAACCGAATGGAAAAATAGGCTTACCGAAGAACAATACAATGTTTTAAGGCTAAAGGCAACCGAAAAACCCTTTACCGGTATGTATTATAAACTGAATGACCATGGTATATACTGCTGTGCCGGATGCGGCATCGAGTTGTTCTCGTCGGACACAAAATTTGATGCTGGCTGCGGATGGCCAAGTTTTTACGAGGCCATCGCCGATAAAAAAATTGAAACACGAACCGACACCAGTCTCCAAATGGTACGTAACGAAATACTATGCGCCGCATGCGGCGGGCATCTGGGAAATTTGTTCGACGATGGCCCCGAACCCACAGGGAAAAGATACTGTGTAAACTCGGCGGCATTGAATTTTAAAAAATTATAAGCCAGTAGAAAAAGAGGGCTCCACTACTCTTTATCTTAAAAATTTTAAAATTGAAAAAATATTTTTTTATTTTTTTGTAACTTTTTTTGTTCTGGCGACATCAAACAGGCAAACAACATTAATTAAAAACAATTAAAAAACCTGCGCCATGAAAACAAAAATTTTAAAGAGATCATTTTCACTGCTTGTGATGCTGATTTTTGTAATATCAGTAAGTTTTGCCTCTGCTGCTCCACGCAAATCAGCCACCGATTTAAAAACCGTCATTTCTTCGTCGGTAACCTACCCGGAATACGCTAAAGAACAACAAATTAGCGGCTTCGTTGTGGTTGCTTTCGTTGTGGATGAAAAGGGCAATATCAACATCACTGAAATGAACGCCAGTTCACTTGACTTTCAGCTTTATGTTGAAAAAAGCCTGAAAGAAATCAACATTGAAAACCCGCAAAACCACAAAGGAAAAACCTATTATTACCGCTTTGACTTTGAGATTATCTAATAAACATATATGTCAAACTGTTTGTTTTAGGTTAACTGTTTGACCCTTTTAGAACCCGCGTATAGCGGGTTTTATTTTTTATGCCATGTAACAATCAATATTTATACTTTTGTCGGGAAGAAATAATACCCATGAAAAAAAACCTTCTGTTCCTGATTCTTACGTTGTTTCTCAGCTCCTGCATTGAAATTAAGGAAGTCCTCAAAGTCAATAACGACGGGTCGGGAAGCCTTACCCTGACGGTGGACATGTCGAAAGTGGGCAGCTCTTTTGGCCAGGCTAACCAGCAGGCAGATATGGCTTTTGTGAAGGAAATTCAGGACGCCCCCGGCAGAGCCGACTCCGTGTTGAAAAACTGCCCCGGCATCAGTAACCTGAAAACAAGCAGCGAAAAAGGCCTCTATGTTGTGGGGTTTAATTTTAAAAACTCCAAAGCGCTGAACACAGCACTGTACAAGTTGTTCAAACAAAAAAAATCGTTATTCAAACCCACCTTTATCAAAGTTACAAAGCACAAAACCAAGCAAATGAATTTTGCGCCTTTAATAAAAAAATATCTACTGAAATCTTCTTCATCAATGTTTAGCGATATGCTGTTTCAACTTATCAGGATAGAATCTTCTTTTGAACTTCCCGCGAAGGCCAAAAAAATCAGTAACATTAAGGCATTTCAGGAAAATGACGGTCTGACAATAAAAATGAAATATACCCTCTACGAATTGATGAACAACGATTTTGATTATGGTATCAGTATGAACTATTAGGTTACCAGCTATCGTTGTAATGAATTTTTTCTTTGGAATATCTTTCGGGGTGGGAAATTTTTTCGTCAGGCCAGCCAATGGCAATCAAGGACACAGGCATATTTTCGGCAGGCAGTTTTAACAAATCACGAATTGGCTCCATACGCTCCAGGCGCGGGTAAACTCCGAGCCATACACTGCCCAACCCCAGGGCATGCGCGGCGAGCAAAATATTTTGCGTAGCTGCCGAACAATTAATACAGAGGTATGCCTCGCTGGGCTCGAGTTTTTTGTCGCCGCAAACCAAAATTGCCAGCGGTGCCATTTTCAGCATGCGGGCATGTGGATGGATAACTGATAATTTGTCCAGTAACTCGCGCTTATTGATAACCAAAAAATTCCAAGCCATTGTATTCCGGGCAGAAGGGGCATACATGGCCGCCTGCAACATTTTGTCAACCAGATCATTATCAACTGGCGAATCCGCAAATTTCCGGATACTGCGGCGGGTTAGAAGATTTTCGATAGCATCCATAATTTTTCGGGTTATATTTTCAAAGATGTTTCCAATTAACAAGAAAACATCCAGCTACTTCGTTTTTAAGTTTTTTTTGTGCTTGCAGCGCTTGTTCTTTATTTGGAAAATCGCCCATGATTAATCTGTAAAAAACCCCATTCTTTTTTGTTTCCTTGTATACATATCCCTTGACGCCATATTTTGCCTGTATTTTCAGCAAAAAGTTTTTACAGTTTTTCAATACACCGAAGTACCCCATCTGAATGCCGTATCCATCAGGAAAATCTTTGGTCCGGGCGGCATCCAATACGGGTATATCATCTTTTTTATCCGGGGCTGCATTTTTTTCATTAACGCTTGCCACAGGGATGGGCTTCGTGCTTTGTTTTACGGCAACAGGTTTCGCAGCCTTTATCAACGAGTCGAGGTTAACGGTGGTGTCCTGTTTGAGGTAACAGGGCGGTACATCCACCACTTCAAGCTTTATCTTGTCGGAACCATAATGAATAATATCCAGTTCGATGGCGGCTGCTTTGGAAACATCCAGAATCCGCCCTTTGGTATGAGGGCCTCTGTCGTTGATTTTTACCAGTACTTTTTTTTGGTTTCGCAGATTGGTGACCAGCACCACTGTGTTAAATGGCAGGGTACGATGTGCTGCTGTAAATAATTTACTATTATATGGTTCACCGCTGGAAGTTTTCCGCCCAATTAATTTATCAGCATAATAAGTGCAGTAACCGGTTTGTTCAAACGATTGCCCGAAACATATAAAATTGAGGAGAAAAAAAAGAACCGGAAAGAATTTTTTTATCAATATTAATAGGTTTTTGTCATATCATCCGGGACACAAATAATATAATCTGCAACCATAATGTATTCAGGAGAAAGTTTACTGATGTCGCTTTGTTCCACGGTAGCAATGGTAAGAATTTTCAGATCGGCATTTTTACGTTTCAGGTACCACATTATTCCTTCGAAATAATCGGAGTGATAGGTTCCGTTATAATGGAGGAATAAATTACCTTCTTTTGAGTTGTTGAAAATAAAGTGCGCCATGGTTGCATCTTTCAGCGCTTGAGCCTTTGGCAGGTTGGGAGATGAGAGTCCTGCCATATCCATTTCGATCATTTTTTTGTATTGTTCAAGCTCAGGGTCGTATTCAACAGGTAAAGGTGCCAGTAATTTTTTTTCTTCATCAGTGAGGGTGTTCAATTTTTCGAAGCCATGGTGCATCACCAAGGAGGCATATTTGCGTGGAGCATTAGTAGCAATCATTTTCAGATTAGTATTTCGGGCAAATTCCACCAGGGGACGGTAGTCGGTTTCATAGTTGGGCCATAGTTTTATCTTTGCTTTCAGGTCTTCTTCTGTCATTTGTCCTTTCAGATACATATCGAGGGCTTCCTGCATATCGGTTTCAAACATTTCGGCACCCAGGATGAGGTTTTGTTTTTTTTCTTTAAAAAGGTCTTTGGTAATCTGCAATTCCATCCAATGGGATATGGGGTTGTTATGCATTTCACCAAAAAGCACTACCTCGCAGCTCAAAATATCTTTGATCATTTTTTGGTAGGTGGTTTTTTTCCCTGTTACATTATAAATCTGATAAGCAGGTTTGTCCACCGTCATCGAGAGCAGAAAAAAACTAATAAGAACAATAAGAATACGGGTTTTTGTCATAACAAATTACTATTTGAGAAAACAAATATATAAAATTTATAATAAAAAGCTAATAAACTATTTTTGACATGGGTCCAGGTCGGAAGCATCGAAGGCGAAGGGCAACAAGCCTGAAACATCGGAGATTACAATAATTTTACCTTTTTCTCCTTTGAGGATTACCCGCAATGGTTTATTTCCCTTTTTTTCATATTCGGCCATAACCTGACGACAGGCACCGCAGGGTGAAACGGGATAATTCACATCAAAGTTCTTTGATTTTGCCGTAATTGCGATAGCTTTAAAAGCCAGTCCAGGATATTGTGCCGAGGCAGCAAACATGGCCACCCGTTCTGCACATAACCCCGAAGGATAGGCGGCATTTTCCTGGTTGTTTCCGCACACTATCTCTCCATTTTCGAGCAGCAATGCGGCACCCACCTGAAACGATGAATACGGGGCATAGGCATTATTGCAGGCTTCAGCGGCACGGGCTAATAAATAGGCATCGGCAACGTCGAGTTCGTCAGATGAAGCTAACTCCTTGTAATTGATATTAATCGATAGCTCTTTCATGGTTAGTTCCTGAAAATTTATTCCAAAATTAATGTTTTATTTTCAGACACGGCATTTTTCTGCACAAAAAGGAACAAGCAACTGAAAAAGGCAAAATAAGTTACGCCGGCCTGTGTCTCAAAAGTATCTTCCGTGAACATTGATAATACAACGATAATAAAAAATGTCAGGTACAGGAAATCCCGCATTTTTTTTTGCCTGAGCGGTGGATAAAACAAGCAAAAAGCAAAAAACAAAAATCCGAAAATTCCGAACTCCAGCAATAGGGTAAGGTACTGATTGTGCGGACGAAGTTTTGAGTTTTTCAGCAAGGAATCGTCAATTTCAAGTTTTGCGGCGACCACATTTTTAACATCGCCAGTACCAAGGCCCAGCCAGAAATGATCTTTGATAAGGCGCACCGAAGTCTTCCACAATTCCACGCGCTGCATAAATGTTTGTCCCCGCGGATCGCCGGTAAACTTATAAATCTCGTATTCCCACAATACATTTTTCAGGCGGTTCCTAAAACTACCTTTCTTCACGTAATCAATGTTGGCTACCCCCTTTTCGATAAGAGCAATTTCTTCGTCGGAAAGACTGTTTACGGCATCCATATCTTTTTTCAGCCCTTTCGAGGTCAGGTAGCGTATCATGGTATATTTTACCGGCGAATCAGCGGCATCTTTTTCGCCATATTTAATTTTACTTCGCTTATCCCAGGCCTCTTTCAGTTCGGGTTCGCACACATAAATCCAGGTATAATGACCGTTATCTGTCATTGGATTTTTCAGATCGTGGACGTAAGGGTTTCCATGCCGGGTAAATTTTTCAAGTTTTTGTGGGTTTACGGGGTCAATGTTTATATACTTTTCGTAAATACTGTGAACATATAAAACACTGCCGGACACCAGCGCCAGTGAAAATATCAGCAGAGATATTTTGTAAACCGGCTTTGAATGTTTAAAAACAAAGATTATCAATACCGCAACCAGTGTGATTATCAGCAGTATGATTCCTGTAAACGACTCCATGAAGAAAAGAAAATAGATGAACCACGCTGTCAATAATGAAAAAAGGATTTTTATCCCAGGGTTAAATTTGTTTTTCGTAAAAATAAAGTACAGCAGGATAAAGATATCGGTACAGATATTGAGCGCATAGCGGATGTGCGAAATAATAAAAATATCGCGGATATCCTGCACGGGGCTTGTTTGAAACAAATAGAAACTGTACAATCCAGAAACCAATGTTCCGGCAATATGAAAAAGCAAAATAGTATTTATTGTTTTTCCTGATATAAGAGGACTGGTAGATAAAATAACCGGCAGCGCCAGTAGTGGCAGTTTGATGCGCAGTTCCACGAGGGCGGTTTCAAAATCATAAGTACAAAACAATCCGGCTAAGTGCAGCAAATATATCGATGTGAACACCAGGGCGGCTTTATGGCGAAAAAAAGTCTTGAATTTTTCGACAAGACGGCCTTCGGCCAGCCAGTTGGCCAATAGCACAAACTGAGCAACGCTCATGACATAAAGCGATAAGGTCAGCGACACTGCCATGGCGGTAAGCCCCAGGATGTATATATACCGATGGATGTCTGTTCTCAGGATGCGCATAGCTTACAAAAGAAAAATAACTTTGTCTGCAATGACGGTCTTTCTATTTTTTGCTTTTTTTCTCCGTTTCGCTATGAGTGCCATTCAGGATGGATTTATAGGTGCGAGAATTTTTCAGTATTTCGATAGATTTTTTCACATCCGGATCGTCTTTCAAAGAGGATTCGATACGTCCTTTCTGATAATAATACAACGGGACGATATACATTTTCAACATTTGTTTTATCTGTTCCTTATTTGCAATCAGGTCGTTACTTTTTTCTTTAGCAATTTTTCCTTTCAGTAAGTCAAAATCACTTTTTATGGCATCATAATATTTTTCAGTTTCTGCTGCTTTTTTCAAATCTGCCAACACCAGTTCGCTTTCTGTTGCATAGGAGTAATCTTTGTTTTTCAGGTAGCTGATAAAATCATTATATATCTCGTCCGTAACTACAAATTCGGCTGCCGGGGTTATCGTGGGTGTTTTTCGGTAAAAATCCACAGCGAAATCGAAAAAGTGATTTTTTTCTATCAGAGCCAGTGCTATATTACTTATTTCGGGGATTTCCTCAATAACATCCGGTTCTATTCCGCTGCCTTCATACACTACCCTTCCGTTTTTTGTGGTGAAGGCTTTTCGCAGCGAATCGGGCAATACAGGAGCGTTCCCGTCTTCGTCTTTATTAAAATAGTCCATCGCCTGCACACAGCGGCCGCTGGGAATATAATATTTGGCAATGGTGATTTTCATCTCCGAATTGTACGACAGGGGAACAATATTCTGTACCAGCCCTTTTCCGAAAGTCCGTTGGCCGATAATAACGCCGCGGTCCAGATCCTGTATGGCTCCTGCGAGTATTTCAGAGGCAGAGGCCGAGCCGCCATCCACCAGGACAACCAGCGGAATTTCGGTGTCAACTGGCGTTCCCTGGGTTTTGTGGATGTGGTTCTGGTCTTTTATTCTTCCCTTGGTACTAACAACAAACTGTCCTTTATCCATAAAAATATTGACAATGTTCACCGCTTCGTTGAGCAGTCCGCCGCCATTGCCCCTCAGATCGATGATAACGCCTTTGAGTATTTTATTTTCATTAAGTTTTAGAAAAGCATTTTTCACATCATTACCGGCATTTTGTTTAAACTCGCTCAGGTTTATATAGCCGATACTGTCGTCCACCATGCCGTAATAAGGGACGTTGTCAATTTTTATTTCCTGTCTTGTAATTTCTTTGGTAAAGGCTGCCTGGGCAGAATCGCGCTCCAACAATATCGTAACACTGGTTCCCGGCTGGCCTTTCAGCACGGTGCTTACTTCGTCCACAGTTTTTCCCCGTGCGGTTTTTCCGTTGATTTCCAGTATTTTATCTCCGGCTTTCAGCCCGGCTTTGTCGGCGGGAGAATTTTCATAAGGCTCCGAGATATAAACATAATTGCCTCGTTTGTGTATCAGCGCACCAATGCCGCCATACTGTCCGGTGGTCATAAACTTATAATCTTCGATATCCGATTCGGGGATATACACCGTATAAGGATCAAGAGATTTCAGCATGGCGTCCATGGCCGTTTTCATTAACTGTCCCGGATTCAGATCATCCACATAATACGTGTTGAGTTGCTTATAAAGAGAGACAAATATGTCGATATTTTTGGAAATTTCAAAATCGTTCTGAACCTGATCCTGTGCCCGGCCCACCATTGCCGACACAACAAGAAGTGTCAGCGTTAAAAACAGCATTTTTATTTTCTTCATTTTATGTTAATCAATTAAGGGACCGGGTCATAGCCGCTGCCGCCCCAGGGGTTACACGAAAGGATTCTTTTTAAGGTGAGCCATCCGCCTTTGAAAGGCCCGTACTTTTGTATGGCTTCCACTCCATAGGCAGAGCAGGAAGGGGTGTACCTGCACGAAGGCATCAGGTAGGGAGATATGCCGAACTGATAAACTTTTATGAGCAGTATAAAAAATTTTCCGACAATCTTTTTCATAGGTTTTGAGCCAGATACTGTAAAATTAATTGAATTTTTGGTTCTATTTCCCGATAGCCCTGAGTTTTTTCAGCACTGTATGAAAGCATCAGCGCGATATGTTTATTTTTTTCATTCAAAGGAACGGACAATAACTCTTTATTATTGCGATAAGCTTCTCTGATATACCGTTTTATTTTGTTGCGATCAACGGCTTTTTTAAAATGTCTTTTGGCAACCACCACCAGCAACTGCACCCGGGGCTTCTGAGCATCAGGCAATTCAATCCATTTAACGGCAAATGGATACGAAAAATATTTTTTTCCTTCTGCCATCAAAAGGCCTATGCTTTTTTTGCCGCACAAGCGTTCGTCTTTGCAAAAAGAAGGCATTGATGCTGTGTTTCTGATTATTTTTTCATCTTTTCGAGAAAGGCGTCAATAGCCATCGGCATGGAGGTGAAAGATTGTGAAGGCCCGAAAATATTTATGTTCAGGCCTGCTTCGATAGCTGCCGTAAAGGTAGTATTGCCCCATGTGGCAATTACCATTTTGTTTTGTTTAAAATCGGGGAAGTTTTCGAAGAGCGCTTTTATTCCAAACGGGCTGAAAAACACCAGCATATCTGTCTTGGAAATATCAACATCCTGCTTGACCTCCATATTGGGGATGGTGCGGTAAATCATGGCCTTGCGAACAGGTATCTTGTTGGCCTGAAGCAGGTTGACGATTTCCTGTTTGTGGCCTTCTGTGCAGGGCAGAAGAAATTTTTCCTGTAAATGTTTTTTTATGATGGTGATGAGTTCTTCCGGTTTTTCTTTTCCGTTGAAAATTTTTCTCTTGCGAAACTGAACATATTTTTGGAGGTAAAAAGCAGTCTTTTCGGAAACGCAAAAATACTTGGTGGTATCAGGAATAGTCAAACGCATTTCTTTGGCCAGCCTGAAGAAATGATCCACGGCATTATTGCAGGTAAATATTATTGCCGTATGGTCCAAAATATTAATTCTTTCCCTTCTGAATTCCAGAGCTGAAACCGGTTCAATACAAATAAACTTCTTAAATATGATATTCAGATTATACTTTTTCGACAATTCGTAATAGGGAGATTTTTCGTAATTGGGAGGTTGCGGTTGCGAAATTATTACGTTTTTAACTTTCAAGACGGTATTTTTTAAGTTAATAAATAATCTTCTCAGACAATCAAAACCCCTTTAAAATAAAGGTTACTCAACAATTTAACGCAAATAACCAGGGGTAAAATTTCAATGGTGCAAAGATACAAAATAAAATAATACAATCGCTGTCCTTCATTCGATAATCCTATTAAAAAACTTCGCACCAGCCGGTAAAAAAACAACAGGGCGGTGAGCAAGAGAACCGTAAAAAAAAGAATTTTAGCTTCCGGGGCATTCATATAATTTATCATAAACACCATCGGAGTTAAAAAAATGCCGGTAACAATTGAAAAAATAAAATTATTGGTATTGTATTCTGATGTTTCTTTATATGTCTTAAAGGCCACTTTCATCAGCGTGATAACAATACTTCTTAAAACAGATAATGCGACGGCAGCGCCCAAAATTTCCATAACAAAATAAAAATCCGGTTGCAGTTGATATAAGAAATGTAAACCTTGCGCTATAAACATGGACAGGGAAATGTAATAGATCAGCAGCAGGGGAAAAGAATAGAACTCCCGTTGTATCAACCCTTCCCGTATAAGCTGATTGGTGAAGTACGGCAGGTAGAAAGCCTTAAATATCTGAGATATCCGCTTGTGTTTCACAAAAAGAATTATTGTCCCTAAAACAAGGCAAAACAACATCAGATAAAAAAACGAATCGCTGTTCCTGACAGGAATTTCCTTAGGTGCAAGGTTTGTTACCGGGTTCTGTCCGGTATAAAAAACAGAGGTGCAATACGTCGAATCGAATTTTCCATGGACTTGTTTTACATGCATTTCGGGCAGATTGTCGTTCGAATTGCCTACAAAACAGGTTTTACCGAAAGGGGCAACAACCCCATCCTGAGAACGGATAAAAGTTTTAAAAAACGAGGCGTTTTCCTGCGGCAGCGTATTTATATTATATGTAAGACTATCTCCGGGCATACAGTGTGCAAAATTAGCAAATTATGACAAATAGAGCCTTGCAGATTTTTGTCATAATTCTCAAAATAAATTGGTTCGGTGTCAATAATTTTTTTTCTTTTGTCAAATTTTTTTCTTTTTATATATTTACACAACAATCCGCCAGACTTATGAATTTACTTGAAAGCATCAACACAAAAGCAAAACAACTTAACAAACGCATCGTGCTGCCCGAAGGCACCTCAGAACGCACACTGAAAGCAGCCGACATTATTTTAAAAGAAGGATATGCACAACTCATCCTTCTGGGGAATATCGATGAAATAAACTCGCTTGAACAAAAATTCAATCTTGACCTTTCCAAAGCAAGCAAAATTGACCCGAAGACTTCTCCTGAAAAGGAACGTTACGTGCAAAAACTGATGGAATTGCGCAAAAGCAAGGGTCTCACATACGAAGAAGCCGTAAAACTTGTTGAACAGGATATTTATTACGGCCCGATGATGATATATATGGGCGATGCCGACGGCGAGGTGAGCGGAGCCGAGCATACCA
>DAOOWO010000039.1:0-12381 GCA_035371225.1 Bacteroidales bacterium
AAAATCCTTGATGTACTGTTTTTTGGCATAAATTTCAAAAGGCAGCAGTTTTTTGTTGAAACCTTCGTCACTTATAATCTGTGTGAGAAAAATGGGGTCGGTGGCAAAAACATTGGAATATTTGACAACATAAGTTTTTTTGTTTTTGTCAAAGTTTATTTCGGGGCTAATGGGATGATCCTTGTTTAGTTTGTAAAACCTGAAAACAGTTTTTTCAATATTAATTTCGGGATCGGCAGAAATTTCAGCGGTAAATCCTTTGAACGGTTCCCCGGACATTTCACCGTTGAGGGGCCAATGGATGTCTGCAATGCCATTTTTAAAAGCAACAGCTCCCCACACTTTATACCGGTAGGTTACTTCCAGTTTATCCGAGAATTTTTCTGTTTCAGAATAGAGGCTGATGTATTTATTTTCGCCTTCGTTTTGTGACACGAATTTGGCATTGCTCACACCCTGCGACACATAATTTACTTTAATTTCTTTCAGCACCTGATCTTTTATCGCGGAGGAATCGTTAGCGCGGAGGGTATAAAAATCTCTGATAAACGAGGCTTGCGGCGACATCAGCACTACCGAATATTTTTCTTCTACGGTAAGGGAACCGTCGTAGTTGATGTTGATTTTTGTCAGCAGGTTATCGATATAGAAATTTTTTGCCAGATCCTCAATGGGGATGCTGGTGCCGGTGAAGCTGGAGTTGGGAAATTTCACTGCCACGGTCATGCCTTCATTGGCTTTCAGCGGGCTGGAGAGGGCGCCTTTTATTTCGTTTGGAGACACTATGTAAGAGGCTGCGGTGTTTTTTGCACCTTCGGCCCCGGTAAACAGCAGGACGTCGTTGCTTGTCAGGTTTAGCGTTTTGGGCAAAACAATCCTGAATCCTGCCGCTGCAATATCGCAATCCCATTGATGCCCGATGAGGTTCCAGTAAAATTCGGTGCGGTCGCTGAACTTGTTCAGAGCGCCCCATACCAGGTATTTTATTACAAAAGTCTGGTTTCCGTTGATGTATTTATCGGCTGAACCGATTTTTATTTTCATGAAATCGCCTTCTATAGAGGTGCTGAACTCAAAACCATCGACAGCGACATCTTTTATCAATAATTCGTAATCGGCGGTCAGGCTGGCTCTTTCGGCCCGTTCCCTGTTTGGAAAATCCACCTGCCGGTACCTGAAAGGCAGGGAACGGATGATGCCATGCCTTTCCTCAGTAAAGCGGACTTGTATGGTTTCCGTG
Source organism: Bacteroidales bacterium (assembly GCA_035371225.1). Classification (GTDB taxonomy): domain Bacteria; phylum Bacteroidota; class Bacteroidia; order Bacteroidales; family CAIWKO01; genus CAIWKO01. The sequence continues at coordinate 1,241 of DAOOWO010000039.1, forward strand.
ACCAGTATGGAGCCGTTGGCGTTCATCTGCATATCCACAAAGTAGTTTGTGATGTTAAATGCTTCGGAAAACCCTGAATAGCTCAGCAGGGATAAAATAATGATGGTAAAAATCTTTTTCATGTGTTATTTTTTTATTTCCACCTTAATGACGTCGCGTTCTATGCTTTCAATTTCGAAAAAATCTGCTGTTTTAAAACCGAAAAGTCCGGCAAACATATTTCCGGGGAAAGATTGTACGGCGGTGTTGTTATCGCGCACCACCGCGTTATAATACCTTCGGGCATTCTGAATGGTGTCTTCCACTTCAATCAGCGAATCCTGCAGTTTCATAAAGTTTTCGTTGGCCAGCAGGGCAGGGTAGTTTTCCACGGTAACCAGAATATTTTTTAGCACGGATATCATATTGTTTTCAGCGGCTTCATGTTCTTTCAAAGTTTGTGCGTTTTCTGCCTGTGCACGGTACTTCGCCACGTTTTCGAAAAGGTTTTTTTCGTGGGCGGCATAGCCTTTCACTGACTCAACAAGATTTGGTATCAGAGAATAGCGTCTTTTTAACTGCACATCGATGTCGCTCCAGGCATTGCGTATCCTGTTGCGGTAGGAAACGAATTTGTTGAAGTATAGCGCTATAATCAGCAGGATTAATACAGCGGTTCCGATGATAATGTATATTGTCATGATGTGATATTTGCTAAATCAAAAATACGTTTTTTCCAACAGTTTTTCGGAAGAATGATTTTCGCAGAAATTTTTTACCGTGTTTATTAATTGCCAAACCTGTATCCAATGCCAGATTCAGTATTTAGCAATTTGGGTTTTGCCGGATCGTCTTCGATTTTTTTTCGTAATTGTGCTACAAATACCCGCAGGTATTGGGTTTGTTCAACATAACTCAATCCCCATACTTCTTTAAGAATAAATTGATGTGTAAGCACCCGGCCCTGGTTTTTTGCCAGCAATGTTAATAGGGCATATTCTGTTGAAGTAAGCTTTATTAATTCATTGTTTTTTCGTACAGTATGGTTGACCAAATCAATCGTTAATGTATCAAATTCCATCACGGGATTTTCTGATATGGCCTGGCTTTGACGAAATGCGGCACGTATGCCGGCAAGCAGCTCTCCAGTCCGGAATGGTTTTGTAAGATAATCGTTTGCTCCTTTATCAAGTGCTGTTACAATATCTTCCTCCGTATTACGCACGGAAAGTATAATTATAGGCTTTTGATACCATTGGCGAAGATTATTAATCACATCAAGACCGTCCATATCGGGTAATCCCAAATCGAGTATTATCAAACCAGGCTGCTGTGAAGCTGCAAGAGTAATTCCTTCCTTACCTGTTGAGGCTTCGATGATTTTAAACCCATTGGCCGAAAGCGTAATATCAAGTAACCGACGAATCTGTACTTCGTCGTCAATAATCAAAATGGTGTCTTTTACAGTCATCCTTGATTTGTTTGATTTATGGAATTTATATCAGAGATTTCCACAGGAATTTTTATGGTAAATAATGCGCCGCCATTTTGGTGGTTTTCAACAACGACAGTACCTTTATGTGCCTCAACAAAACCTTTTACAATAGATAATCCTAAACCAATACCCCCGGCTTTTGCATCCTTACCGCGATAAAATTTGTTAAATACCGATGGAATATCTGCCGGGGAGAAACCTGCGCCACTGTCCATGACCTGTATGGTAAGCAAATCATTATCGAGAAAAAATTTCAATTGGATTATACTCCCCACGGGTGAATGTTGGGTGGAATTCAATACGAGATTATGCAACACTTGCTCTATAAGCCCAAAATCTATATTGACCAACGGCATATTGGACGGAATAATAATAGAGAGTTTAAAGGGTTTTAACTCGGTTTTCAGTGAATCCGTCACACTGTTTGCCAGGTCGTGAATATCGCACCAGTCAAGATGAGGGGTGATAAGGCCCGATTCGAGCCTTGACATATTCAGGAGGTTTTCAATAAGCCTGTTTAGCCGTATTGATGCTGTGTTTATTTCAGTGTATAGTTCTTTTCTTGTTATTTCCGGGTATTCCTGTGCAATCAAAGTATCGGAAGCCCCTAAGATGGTAGCTACAGGAATGCGAAGTTCGTGAGATAAGGAATTAAAAAGAATCTTGTATAATTTTTCGGATTCACTGATAATGTAAGTCTTTTTTGCTGCATCGCGTAATAGTTCCCGTTCATATTTGCCTGTTATCTGCGCTAAACAAGCCTCCCAGAATTGTTCCTCGCCATAGGTGAACAAGATGGATTGTTTAACGGCAATTACCCCAATGGTGCGGTTGTTGCCCATCAAGGGGAAAAAAGTGAAATCGCTTGATGGCAGGGTGTCTGTATTTTTACCGGCTTTAATGGAGTTTTTAAAAACCCAGTCGGCAATACTTATATCATTATCTGAAAAAATATTTTCCAGACTATTTTTAGATTGATATTCAAGCAACCCCTCGTCATTTTTAATAAAAATATAGCAATCGTATTTAAAATACTTTTGGATATAATGTGAAGCAACCTGGGTCACTTCTTCCATGCCGGAAATAACCGCAAGGTCTTTGGTTAACTGATACAGGGCATCAGTCCTTTCTTCCCGGACCCGTATTTTGTATTCCTGACGTCTTACACGTGAAGTCAAAATTCCATTTATGAGTGCGATAATAAAAAACATTATGAGCATCAATACATCTAACGGGTTTTCTATATGCAGAGTAAATTGAGGAGGTATGAAAAAAATATCCCAAATAAGGGCACTTAATATTGATGCAAGCAATATCGGCCCTGTGCCAAAAAAAATTGCCAGAATAGAAATGAGAAAAAGCAAAGCAAAAGACACTGCCTGATAGCCAATCAGGTCTCTAACCAAGTAACATAAAACTGATGAAAAGATGACCAGGAAAAGTACCGTGAAGTATTGTTTGTATCCTGAGGTAAATGAAGGCAAGGCAACTTTCTTTTTATAAGTGTTTTTACCTTTTTTGTCCGAACCAAGAATGTAAACATCTATATCGCCGCTTAGCCTGATAAGCCTCGTGATAAAGTTATTGAGCCGAAACCTTGTAAAAATATTTTGAATACCTGGTTTGCCAACAATGATGTGAGATATATTTTCTTTATACGAAAAGTCAATAATTGCTTTAACCAGGTCATTGTTTGTAGTGATACGAACCTTTATCCCGAGTTGTTTAGCGAGATTAATGTTTTTATCAAGTTGTTCTCTTTGCTGATCGGTAAGTTTCAGGTTTTTTTCGACATATAAGGCCTGGATTTGTGCTCCCATGGAATAAGCGAGATTCTTTGCCCAACGCAATAAACGGGCAGAGTATGGACTATAACCAATGGCTACCAGTAAATGCATTCCCGATTTCCATGGTCCGCGTATGCGTTTGTGCTGCATGTAATCGTGCAATTGCGAATCAACGCGGTCGGCTACAATACGCAAAGCCATTTCGCGCAGGGCGGTTATGTTGCCCCGCCTGAAGAAGTTTTCAATGGCTTCCTTTGACTGTTCATGGGTATAAACTTTGCCTTCGGAAAGACGTTGCAATAATTCGTCGGGGGTAAGGTCAATCAATTCTACTTCATCCGCGTTCTCAAAAATATCATCGGGCAAGGTTTCTCGTACTATAATCCCTGTAATTTGAGCAACGGTTTCCGAACGACTTTCGAGATGCTGAACATTTAATGTAGTATATACATTGATGCCATTTTCGAGTAACTCCAATACATCCTGATACCTTTTGGTGTGTCTGCTTCCGGGAACATTGGTATGAGCCAGTTCGTCCACTAACACAATTTGTGGTTTGCGGTCAATTATGGCGTCTAAATCCATTTCCTGCATGCAGGTGGATTTATATTCGTAAGATTTTCGCGGAATCAGTTCAAAGCCTTCAGCTAAAACGGCTGTTTCTTTTCTGTTATGGGTTTCAATATAACCGATAATAATATCTCTGCCTTTTGATTTTTCGGTTTTGGCAGTTTGCAGCATAGTGTATGTTTTGCCCACACCCGCGCACATACCGAAAAATATTTTCAGCTTACCCCGTTTGCTTTTTTCTTCATCATTATAAAGAGAAGCTAGAAGTTCGTCGGGATTGGGTCGATTTTCATCAAAATCGTTCATTTTATTTTATCGACCTCTAAATTAAGCAATAAAACATTTACTTTTTCTGTATAAGGTGCAAAAATTACAGGAGTTTCTGTCAATTGGTTGATACAGGCGATAATCTTTTGTTTTTGCACCTCGTTAAATCTTCTGGATATTGCTACACGGTTGACTTGCAGTAAAGCGGCCTGTTTTGAGATATGTGGGTCAAGACCGCTTGCAGAAGCAAACAGCATTTCAGCGGGGATGACGTTTGAATTGTCTAACTGATTTTCCTGGATAAACTGTTGCCTCCGTTTATCTACCTGTCGTTTTAGTATGGAATTCGTCAATCCATAATTTGAGCCGCCCGAAGGCAAAGGGTTATAAGATATTGCAGACGGCCGTGAAGTGAAATATATCGCGCTGTCGAATTGTTGACCGATAAGCTCACTACCAATTACTTTGCTGTCTTTAATTATTAAGCTTCCGTTTGCCTTTGAAGGAAATATGAGTTGTGCAATTCCTGTAATAAAAAGGGAATAAATTATACCCGTCAAAACCATAAAAATCAGGAATATTTTTATTGATATTAATAGGGTTTTCATTCTATTATTTTTTTTGTGTTTATGGTGGTGTTATTTCATTTGAATTTGTTATTAATGTTCAACTTTGTTTGTTTTCCGAAAAAAAATTACATGATTCATCATCAATTATAAGTTAAGTATGAGGTCAATTATTTTTATCCCGATAAATGGGGCAATAAACCCGCCTAATCCAAAAATCAGCAGGTTTCGGGCAAGTGCATTATTTGCCGATACCGGGCGATAACGAACGCCTCTTAATGCTAATGGAACCAGAAGAATGATGATGATAGCGTTGAATATTACAGCACTAAGGATTGCACTCTGAGGCGAGCCAAGGCTCATGATATTTAATGCGGATAGCGGCCCAATTCCTGAATTACCGGAATATAGCGATAATGCAATGGCCGGAATTATAGCAAAATACTTTGCCACATCGTTTGCAATACTGAAGGTAGTCAGCGAACCCCGGGTCATAAGTAGCTGTTTTCCAACTTCGACAACTTCAATTAATTTAGTAGGATTGCTGTCCAGGTCAATCATGTTTCCGGCTTCACGGGCGGCTTGTGTTCCAGAGTTCATTGCAATGCCAATATCTGCCTGAGCCAATGCCGGGGCGTCGTTAGTGCCATCACCAATCATGCCTACTAGATGGCCATTTGCCTGTTCATCACGGATACGGCGCAATTTATCTTCAGGTTTAGCTTCGGGCATGAAGTCGTCAACTCCTGCTTCGGCCGCAATTGCTGCTGCCGTTAATGAATTATCCCCCGTTATCATTACAGTCCTGATCCCCATTTTCCGCAATTCTGCAAATCGTTGTTTGATGCCGCCTTTTACAATATCTTTAAGGTGGATTACGCCAAGCACCTTATTGTCCCTGGCGACAACCAGCGGTGTTGCTCCCTGTTGTGATAACGCTGTGACGATATCCTGAACTTTTTGCGGATAATATCCATTATTTTTGAGCACAAATGCCTTTATTGCTTCCGAAGAACCTTTACGAATCTGATGAATTTGTCCGCTTTTTGTTTTTATATCAACGCCACTCATGCGGGATTGCGCTGTAAAAGGGATAAATGAAGCTTGCAGTGAGTTTACATCCCGTTCGCGGATATTGAATTTTTCTTTTGCCAATACCACAATGGACCGGCCTTCGGGTGTTTCATCGGACAATGACGAAAGTTGGGCGTAATCGGCAAGTTCTGCAACGCTAATGCCTTCGGCAGGAATAAATGCGGTGGCCATGCGGTTACCTAATGTAATTGTTCCTGTTTTATCAAGCAAAAGCACGTCAACATCCCCGGCCGCTTCAACAGCCCGACCGCTTGTAGCAATGACATTTTTTTGCAAAAGCCTGTCCATGCCACTGATGCCAATTGCGCTTAGTAATCCTCCAATCGTAGTCGGGATTAAACATACCAACAACGCGGTTAATACAGGCAGTGTTAAGTTTTGCGACAATGGCAATCCGGAAGCAGCAAGACTGTAATGGAAAAATGCCGGAAGAGTGGCTACAGCTAATAAAAACACGATTGATAACCCGGAAAGTAAAATAGAAAGAGCTATTTCGTTCGGTGTTTTTTGTCTTTTTGCACCTTCGACCAGAGCAATCATACGGTCGATAAAGGTATTGCCAGGCTCGGTCGTTATTTGAATTACTATTCGGTCGCTGATAACCTTAGTTCCACCGGTTACTGCCGATCGGTCGCCTCCGCTTTCTCTGATAACAGGAGCGGATTCACCGGTAATTGCTGATTCGTCAACATTAGCCACTCCTTCAATTACTTCGCCATCGGAAGGTACTATATCGCCTGCTTCACAAACCACGATATCACCTTTTTTAAGTTCGGTTGCAAACACAGGATATTCATGTTTGCCTTCTAATTTTCGGGCTTTAGTTAATGTGCGGTTTTTTCTTAAAGTTTCGGCTTGCGCTTTTCCTCTTCCTTCGGCAATGGCTTCTGAAAAATTGGCAAACAGTACTGTAACCCAGAGCCAGATTGAAATTTGAAGGTTAAAAGAAGAAAATCTGCCCTGAAAAATATCAAAAAGAGTCACTATGGTTGTAAGCAGAGCCCCCAATGCTACAATGAAAATTACGGGATTTTTGATTAACAAGGCGGGATTTAATTTTTTAAGGCTTTCTTCTGCAGCCTGCAACACTATTGTCTTGTCAAAGAGTCTGGTTTTTTGTTTTGTGTTCATGACAAGCTGGTATTAAAAGGTTATTCCATTATTCAAAAGCAGGTGATCAATGACCGGGCCAAGCGACAGGGCAGGGAAGAAAGTTAAACCACCGACAATAATAATGACGGCAATTAACAAAGCCACAAACAGGAAATTATCAGTGTGGAAGGTGCCTTTAGAAGACGGGATGGTTTTCTTTTTGGCCATACTTCCTGCAATTGCCAATACCGGGATGATAACGCCAAAACGACCTATTAACATTCCTAAACCTAATGTCAGGTTGTAAAAAACAGTATTTATATTTAATCCGGCAAAAGCGCTGCCGTTGTTACCTGCTGCCGAACTATATGCATATAGAATTTCGGAAAACCCGTGTGCCCCCGGATTGTTAAGGCCGGATAAACCATAGCTGCTTAGGGATGCCCAGGCGGAAAAGAGTAATATAACAGCACCTGGTGCAAGGATTGCAAGTATTGCCATCTGAACTTCAAAAGCCTCAATTTTTTTACCCCGGTATTCAGGGGTTCGCCCCACCATCAGTCCTGCAATAAAAACAGTAAGAATTATGAAAATTATCATTCCATACAATCCTGACCCTACTCCGCCAAAAATAACTTCTCCAAGCATAATATTCAACATGGCAATCATACCGGCTAAGGGGGATAAGCTATCATGCATAGCATTTACAGAACCGCTGGAAGCTGCACTTGTTGAAGTTGACCAAAGAATACTGCCGGTAATCCCGATACGTGTTTCTTTGCCTTCCATTAGTGATATATGGCCGAAAACCGGGTTTGCTGAATACTCGGCAAATAATGATATACCTATTCCGAGCACTAATAAAATAAGCATTGCAGAAAATACTGTCCATCCATGTCGGGTAGAATCAATCATTTTGCCGTAAGTAAATGTAAGAGATGCCGGAATAAGAAGGATTAGCAGTATTTCAATAAAATTTGTTAAAGGAGTGGGATTTTCAAAAGGATGAGAACTATTGGAATTAAAGAACCCTCCTCCGTTTGTCCCCAATTGCTTAATGGCAATTTGTGAAGCCGCCGGTCCCATTGGAATAACCTGTTGGTTTCCTTCCAACGTCTGGACCGTTTCATATGATTTAAAATTTTGGACAACGCCTTGTCCGGTTAATATTGTGGCAGTAACAATTGACAAAGGCAACAAAATGTACAATGTTGCCCTTGTTATATCAGTCCAGAAGTTTCCCAGTTTTTCGGTGTTTTGGCTGGTTAGTCCTCTTATAATGGCTAATAATACGGCAATTCCTGTTGCTGCACTAACAAAATTCTGCACAGTTATTCCAATCATTTGAACTAAATAACTCAGCGTGGTTTCGCCTGCATATCCCTGCCAGTTTGTATTGGTTACAAAGCTAATGGCCGTATTGAACGCCGAATGCCAGGTGATATTGCCGCAGTTAGCCGGATTTAAGGGTAAGGACGCCTGGAACAATTGTATGAGAAATAAAAAAACAAATCCAATCAAATTAAACCATAGTACGGTAAACAGGTAATTTTTCCAATTTGTTTCTTCATCAGGGTTTACGCCGGTAAAACGATAAATCAGTTTTTCAAGCCACCCGAAAACGGGTCTCATAAAATGATTTTTGCCTACAAATACTTTGTACATGTAATTTCCTAAAATGGGTGTTAAAAAAATTAATACGCCCAAAAACAAGGAAATCTGTATAAAATCAAATATTGTGAACATACATGCATGCTATTTTTTACTGTTTTTTGATTTCAATTCATTTTGTGTTTTTTCATATATTTTGTTGAGTTTCATTAAATGACCGATCAGCCAACCTGCCACAAACAATAGGATGATACCTCCAAAAAACTTTGCCAAAATCAAAAAAGTTTCCATTTTACATTAATTAGAATTTTCCTGGTTTTATAAGAGAGTAAATGAGATAGACCAATATTATAACAGCTATGATTGCTGCGCCAGAGTAGCACCATGCGCTATTTGTCATACCGATTATTATTAAAAAATTTGCTTTCATTTTTGCTCAAATTATATCCTATACAAATTTACTTTGGAACTTATAAATATTTTGTAAAGATTCATATAAGAGTAATAAAGAGTTTCTAAAGAAGTAATAATGGTCGCCCAAGCCCCCGGGGAGGGAAATTAACTTAACAAAGACTTTTGATGTTTTTGGGCAGTCGTTTTGCCTGTGGAACCTTTACCCAAACCCACCGGGAGGAGAACAATACAATTGCAAACTATATAGGTTAGAGGGATTACCCTTTACCAAGGTGATCCACGTGGTAAGTTGAGCTGCTGCCTAACAAGTGCTGATCATAATGCCTGTGCTTAAAAATGCTCTTGTGACGTAAAAATATCTCAGTCACTTTGTTTTTGTTCTGGCAAGCGTATCGTTTTCATTTGAAAATTGTCACCTACGGCTTTTACCTTGATAACCGCTATAATGAAAGGCTCAAAGCACTTTACCCCGAGAAGGTATTTGTAACAGCCGTCTAATAGTACATTTATCTACAAAACGTGCTGATCACTTCACCCGCAGCCTGGTTGCCAAGATTTGCGGCGCGGTGCCAGTCGTCGCAGGCGCCGGCGGTGTCGTTCAGGTTGAGGCGTGTCAATCCCCGGTTGAAGAGCACAATATTTTCTTTGGGGTTATATTGCAAAGCGATGCTGTAATCATCAAATGAGCCTTTAAAATCTTTCATCATGGCTTTGATGTTGGCGCGGTTGCTGTATGTCTCGCCATCATTTGGGCCTAAGATGATCGCTTTGTTAACATCGGTCAACGCTCCGCTAAGATTGCCCATTATTGCTTTCAGCACGCCTCTGTTGTCATAAGCATTCTGTAATTCAGGATCAAGTTGTAAGGCTTTGTTGTAATCCTTTAATGCCGAGGCCGTATCCCCCAGTCCGTTGTATGCTATGCCACGATTATTAAAAGCTTCGGCCACTGTGGAGTCAAGTTTTATTGATCGGTCCAGATCCTGCAATGCTGCTTTATAATCTTTCAACTCGTTAAAAATATTTCCACGGTTAGTCAGGCACTCGGCAAAGTTTGGGTGCATCTGAAGAGTCCTGTTATAGTCCTGCAAAGCGCTTTGATAATCTTTTATATCATTTTTATAATTTCCACGCATCCAATAGGCCAGGTAACTGCCGGGGTACTTTTTTATCATATCGGTAAACAGTGTGTCGCCATTTTTCCATACCGGAATACGGTTCCATGTGAGGATGGCCATGGCCAGGATAAAAGTACCGCTGATGAATAGGGCTGTTTTTTTTACAGACTCTTTTTTAAGTGTACTTATCCATTGTCCGGCAAAATAAAATAATCCGATATAAGATATGTAGGTGTAACGTTCGGCAGTGATGGCATTACCCACCGAAATAATCTGGAGCATGACTGAAATTACTATCAGGAAAAAACCGGCGCTAAAAAGTATTTCGCGACGCAATGAAGTCTTTCTTACGGTTAGCCAAACCAGCAGGCCGAGTACAGGCAGCGATGCATAAAAATACCATGGCAGAAAGCCTCCATGAGTTGCCGGATAAACATGCATGGCCGACAGGTGAAAGGGGACAAGGAGTTTCAGGATATAAAAGATAACGCCGTAAGAAAATAAAAACAGCCTGTTAAAGAAAGAATATTCCAGCGATACATCTTTTATTGCTCCTTCCTGCGAGAGCAGGGCCAGCACACCAAACAGCAGCGACAACAGCAGCAGGGGAATTTTTTCCAGAAACATTTTTGCGTCAGGTTTCCTTCCTTTATACCAGTCAACAACGAGTAAGAGTACCGGCAGGGTTACAGCCGCAGATTTGGAGAACAGCGATAAAAGGAATAATACCAAACATATCAGGTAGTGCTTGCCTTTGTAGCCATTATTTATATATTGCAGGTAAACCAGGAGAGCGGAGAGATAGAACAAAGTGTACAATAGGTCTTTGCGCTCAGATATCCACGCAACCGATTCAACATGCATGGGGTGCAGCGCAAACAGAGCCGCTGTGAGCAGGGCGGTAAGTTCGTGGCTGCTGAGTTTTCGGATAAGTTGATACACCAGGAATGTGTTGATCAGATGCAGCAGTATATTAAGGAAATGAAAGGGCAGGGGATTGGCCCCGTACCAGTGAATTTCAAACCAAAAAGTTAGTGTGGTCAGGGGGTGGTAGTTGCCCAGGTGAAAAGAGGTGAAAATTGTTTTGAATGCATCGAAAGTAAAATTCTTTATGTATGGATTGTCGAAGAGGTAATCGTCGTCATCG
>DAOOWO010000040.1:0-12343 GCA_035371225.1 Bacteroidales bacterium
CAACACCTGCCGGAGGCACCTATTATGGGCCGGGAGTTACCAACGACAGCCTTGATCCCAGCATTGCAGGCCCCGGCACACACGTTATAAAATATATTTACACTGATACTTCCACTAACTGCACAGACTCCATCACCCAGACTATCACTATCGACCCGGGGATATTCATCAGCGTGGATCCTTCATTCATGACCATTTGTCCTGAAGACAACATCACCATTACTGCCAGCGGTGCAAATTATTTTTACTCCTGGGCTCCCCCCCTCGGTATCAATGTTACTTCAGGGCCGGTAGTAGTTGCCGATCCGCCCACCAGCATTATCTATACGGTAACTGGTACTAATGAAAACGGCTGCAGTGGCTCCACTACATCCACAATAAATCTTTACAACACATCCATCGTGGACATAGTAGCTGTGCCACCCTGGGGATGCAATCCTGTGAATGTTACCATGAATTATTCTCCGGAAAATGTTATCAACGATTCGACTTGCCATTGGGATTTCGGCGATTTTTACAGCAACGACAATACTTCTTCTGAAAAATTTCCCAGCCATTTTTATCAGCATGAAGGAAATTATGTGGTGATATTTACGGCTGAAGATATCAATGGCTGCCATGTTGAAGATTTTGTCCCGCTGGAAGTATATATTTCTCCACACGCTGATTTTTATTATACACCCCTCACCGCTTGGACAGATGATCCGCTGGTGAATTTTATTGACCTGTCGATGGGTGCAAATTTCTGGTCATGGAATTTTGGCGATCCCGCTTCATACAGCGAAAACACTTCAGATTTGCAAAACCCTTATCATGTCTTCAGCGATTCAGGGGATTTCCTTGTGCAACTTATTGTAACCTCCAGCCATAACTGTTCCGATACTACTGAAAAACCCCTGACCATAAAGCCTCAGATTTTAATATATATCCCTAATGCCTTTACCCCCGACAATGACATTTGGAATGATATATGGAAACCTGTAATAACAGGCATCGATAAAGATAATTACAGCTTATATATCTTTGACCGCTGGGGCAGGGAACAATTCTATACTACCGATTATGAGCAAGGCTGGGATGGAAAAAACAAAGGAAAAAACTGCGAACTGGGAGTTTATTTATATCTCATTAATTATCAAAATCTTGCGGGTAAAGAATTTAAACTCAAAGGCGTCGTAACATTGGTCAGGTAACTCTATAACCCAACCAGCTAATACCAGTTTAATTGCCTGAATAAACAAGCTAAATCATAGTAAATAAATTATTTACTATGATACGCAATAAAATTGATAATTTTGCATATTATTTTTTAATCAATTATTTTTGTCCAAGCAACTTTCTTTAATCTTTTATTGTCTAAACTATATTAGTCATTAACCAACCGTTTTTTTATGAGAATACTATTTTGCGGAGTATTACTTGTTTTCTACTCAATATTTTTCTACACGGGGGTAACAGCGGCAGGCTACTTCCCTAATAATAAACAGCAGTATATATCCCCCCAGAATGATCCCGTTACTGTGTATTATAAAATCAGCGGGATGACCAAACCTGAAGATGCCTTGCTGATTGACCAGATATTGATGAAAACAGGTCTGGTATTATCTTCTCACACCAATTTTACTGACGGCATTTGTAAAGTGAAACTAAAAGACATAAAAGATATGGATAAGATTAATGAACATATCAGAACGGCCTGGAAACAAATTGGTTATGAATTGTTTGTTGAAACAATAGACCTCCCGGAAAATAAATGACATCAATTTAAGTATTGTTTTATGCAGATAATAACAAAACACATGAATAAGACTAACAAGTATTTTCAACTGATTTCACTATTTGTACTTTTGATTTTTTCTTCAGGTATAGCCCTGGCACAACCAGCCAATGACGAATGTAGCGGTGCTATTGGCATTACGGCAGGAACCACGTGCTCATACACCACTTACACCAATACGGGAGCCACTTATTCGTCCACCACGCCATTGCCGGGCTGCGCAAGCTACACCACAGCCGCAGCCGATGTTTGGTTTAAGGTAATTGTTCCTTCCACCGGAGCCTTGTGTTTCGACACACAAACAGGCGTTATTACCAATGGAGGTATGGCTATTTACTCTGGTTCATGCGGTGCATTAACCCTGATTGAATGTGATGATAATGACAGTCCGAATGGCTCAATGCCAATGATATACAAATGGGGGCTCACGCCGGGTGAAACGATCTTCATCAGGTTCTGGGAATATGGCGGAGGTACCTATGGCACCTTCGGACTTTGTGTTTACATCGTTACCGGACCTCCGGCCTGTGCCACAAACCCCATTGCAGGAGACTATTGTTCCACCGCCACCCCTATATGCAACCTCAACGGCTATTGCGGCAACACCAGCGCCACATACACTCCGGTGGTCAGCCCCACCAACCCCACCGACGAAGACAATACACCGCTTGGCAATGTTTTCTGCGGATCTATTGAAAACAATTCCTGGCTGTCTTTTGTGGCCGACTCCACCACTTCGGTATTAAATGTTTTTGTGTCGAACTGCTCCACCACCGCAGGGATACAAATGCAGGTTTATACTACCACTGACTGCTACAATTTTACGGCAGTTTCCAATTGCTGGAATCCTGCCTCTGTAGTCAGCGGCACGGTTACTTCCACAGGCCTTGTTGTTGGACAGACGTACTACCTTATGATAGACGGCAATGCCGGCTGCGTATGCGATTATATAATTTCGGCGGGTGCCGGCGTTTCTTCAGCCATCAATGCCGGGCCTGACACTTCAATATGTATTGGCCAGAGTATTACATTGCAAGGCACGGGCGGTAGTACCTATGCCTGGACACCCTCAACCGGGCTCAGCGATACCACCATTGCCAACCCAGTAGCCACACCAACAGTTACCACAACCTATACCGTGAACGGAACCAGTACCAACAACAACTGCCCCACTTCGGATGAAGTGACCATCACCGTAAATCCCTATCCAACATCAGACTTTACGATTTCATCGCCAAACTGCGTTGACAATACCGCAACGATAACCTATACCGGCACCGGCTCTCCCAATGCTAACTATGTCTGGAATTTTTCCAGCGGCAACGCCATACCGGGTGCAGGACAAGGCCCCCACCAGGTAAGCTGGTCATTACCTGGCAATTACAATATCACGCTAACAGTTACTGAAAACAACTGCACATCCACGTTGACACTGAATAATGCCATGGTCAGTGACATTAGCACGGATCCTCCGGAATATAGCAATGTGATTTGTTACGGCGATGGCAATGGCACTGCCACGGTAAATCCAGTTAACGGATCGGCACCCTATTCATATTTATGGAGTAGCAATCCTCCACAGAACACCCAAACAGCAATCAACTTACCCCCGGGAGCATATTTTGTTACTGTTACTGATAATTTGGGCTGCATCACCTACGACACGATCATGATAAATGAACCCGATTCCCTTTCAATGACAGCAACTTATGAAAATGAAAGTTGTTTAAATAATAGCGACGGGACCATAAATCTCACCATCAGCGGTGGCATCCCTCCGTACCAATATAATTGGGCCGGTTCGTCGCAAAACACTCCTGACCTTACTAACCTTCAGGCTGGCAATTATTCCGTTACCGTAAGCGATTCGAACAATTGCACCATAACGGGCACCATACCTATTATTACCGAATCGCCTATTCATGCTGGTTTTGAAGTAAGCCCGAACGATTCTATATTAATTGATGAAACCTTTACTTTTACATTTACAGGAAATGGGGCTTTTGTGTATAACTGGGATTTCGGCGACAACAGTTCTTCAACGGATATCAACACCACTACCCATCAATACACTTCGGAAGGAGAGTACACAGTTTGGCTTGTAGTCAGTACCGGCGACCCCGACGACTGCAAAGATTCGGTTCAAATGAAAGTATGGGTATTTCTACCTCCTGTAATAAAAATTCCCAACATTTTCACCCCGAACGGCGACGGAGTTAACGAAACTTTTAAGGTTGATGTAAGACCCGAGAGCCTGCTGAGTGAAGAAATGGTGATATTCAACCGCTGGGGTAAAAAAATCTACTCATGGAATGAAATAGGCGGCGAATGGGACGGAGCAAAAAATGCAGATGGTGTATATTACTATATCTATACTGCCGTTGGAAAATTTGACGGTAAGGAAATAATGATTAACGGCACAGTAACCATGATGCGGTAAAAAACACAACTCTTTGCCCGGCTAAAATCAGTATCAGTAAATTATTGAATTTATTTTTTATGCGAACAAAAGTATTATATGAAGATCTCCAAAAGATTGAAAAAATCCTGGAAAAATGCGACGCTTGTTATGTGGGCATGGCTGATGAAAACAACCAGCCTTATGTGGTACCCTTTAATTTTGGTTTTAAAGACAAGTGCATCTACCTGCATTCCGGACAGAACGGAAAAAAAATGGATATACTTCGGAAAAACAATAAGGTATGTGTTTCGTTCAGCACCGACCACCAGATAGGCTGGCAGCATCCCGATGTGGCGTGCAGCTATCTGTTGCGCTACCGCAGTGTTCAGGCTTTCGGGCATGTAGAGTTTATTGAAGATCCTGAAGAAAAAATTAAAGCTTTAAATATCATCATGCAAAAATATACCGGGCGGGATTTTAAATATGGCATGCCTTCTATCAAGGAGGTGGCTACCTATAAAGTTGTGGTTGATAGAATTTTCGGCAAAGAATACGGCTACTAATTTCTGTCCGGCAACTTTTAAACACCGAATACCAATAATATAATACAGCGCAGTGCTAGTAAAAAGTATCCACTATTTTTGCTGATTACCTAACCGGAAAAAGTTGTGTTTAAGTAATAATTTACGTGACAAAAGCTTAAACGCATGGCCTAAAAGTATTCCAATGATTAATCCAAGGATAGCTCCACAGGCTACATCGGCAGGATAATGCACCCCAAGGTATATCCGGCTATATGAAATAAGTGATGCCCAAAGCATTACAGAAGGAATAAAAAAACGAATTCCCCTAAAAAACAGGACAGATAAAAACGCGGCTATTCCGAAATAATTCGCGGCATGAGAAGACACAAACCCATACTGACCACCGCAATATCCATTGAGCGTTACTACCTGTGACTGTATCTCCGGATTATGACAAGGACGAAGCCGCATAAATGTATCTTTAAAAAAATGAACAGAAATCTGATCGGTAAGACTAACCAAAAGAATCGTAAAAATTATTATAAAAATTGACTGCCATCGGTACACCTTTAAAACAAGATACAGCAGAATGATATAGACCGGCATCCAGATTAGCGGAACAGAGGCCCACCAAAAAACAAAATCGAAAAATGGATTACGAAGGTTGTTTAAAAACAAAAACAACTGGACATCATAACCTATTAATTTGTCAATCATAATCTACAACATTCTATTCATTGAGCAATTCCCAAAGTTTATCTTTAAGTTGGGCTAATCCGAATAAACTCACCGATGAAATGAAAACATATGGTATATCAGGAAGTTTTTTTTGGAGTTTTTTTATTTGTTCTTCGTCCACCATATCACATTTGGTTACAGCAAGCAACCTTTTTTTATCAAGCAATTCAGGATTATACTGTTTAAGTTCGTTCAATAATATTTTATATTCCTTCGAAATATTAACGGCATCCACAGGCACCATAAACAAAAGCACCGAATTGCGTTCAATATGTCTTAAAAACCTTAAGCCAAGCCCCTTGCCTTCGTGAGCGCCTTCGATAATTCCCGGTATATCGGCCATAACAAAAGATTTATTTTCATGATAGCCAACAATACCGAGATTGGGGACAATGGTGGTGAAAGGATAGTCTGCGATTTTGGGTTTAGCGGCCGAAACCACCGACAATAAGGTAGATTTACCGGCATTTGGAAATCCAACCAATCCCACATCAGCCAGCAGTTTCAGTTCCAGAATCTTGTCGCGTTCTAATCCTGGTTCTCCGGGCTGTGCAAAACGCGGGGTTTGAAAAGTGGCGGATTTAAAATGCTGGTTTCCCAAGCCTCCACGGCCTCCCTCAAGCAAAATTTTAGTTTCGCCATCCAGAGTAATCTCAAAATCTATTTCGCCTGTTTCGGCATCGCGTGCAATAGTTCCGAGAGGCACTTCAATTATGGTATCTTCGCCGAAAGCGCCTGTGCATTGGTTGCTGCTTCCACTAACGCCGTCACCAGCTTTCAAATGCCGGGTATAACGCAAGTGTAGCAAAGTCCAGAGGTGTTTATTGCCTTTGAGAATAATATGTCCACCCCTGCCACCATCGCCACCGTCGGGGCCTCCTTTGGGCTTATATTTTTCGCGCCGCAAATGTGCTGAACCGTTACCGCCATTGCCCGAGCGACAATGTATCTTGATGTAATCGACAAAATTTGAACCAGACATGACAATTATCAGTTATTAGGCAACAGCTTACTGCAGGCTGTTAGCGGTGAATAAAAAACCAAAAAAAAATTTAGTTTTGGGATGATAAAGCAAATTATTAATGAAAAGGCTAAAGCTTCGGTAATTTTTAAAAAGTGCAAAATACAATTTATTAATCGATATAATTATCTATAGCTTTTGAAATAAGGCCGAACACTTCTTCAATAGTACCCATACCATCAATGGTTACCAGTTTATTCTGGTTGACATAATATTGGAGCAGCGGTTTGGTCTGCTCGTGATAAACGGCAATACGTTTCCAGATAATTTCTTCATTATCGTCGGCACGGTTTGAGCGCTGGCTTCGGTACATAATACGGTTGAAGGATTCTTTTTCTGTGACGTCGAGATACAATACCAAAGCAATCGGGCATTGTTTTTTATTCAGAACTTTGTCGAGCACATCGGCCTGATTGATGGTACGCGGAAAGCCGTCAAAAATAAATCCTTTGGGATTTTTGATGCCAGAAGCTTTATAATACAGGTTTTTAAAAATTACGCTGTCGGGCACCAGCAAGCCTTTATCGATATATGATTTCGCGAGGATGCCAATCTGAGTTCCTTTACGGATTTCTTCCCTCATAATGTCGCCTGTGGACAGGTGTTCCAGGTGATATTTTTTAATAATATTCTCAGATTGTGTTCCTTTTCCGGTTCCCGGAGCTCCAAATAATATAATGTTAAACATAAAAAGAGTTTTAAAGTAAAATTTTATAAATATCAGGCAGGTTGCGCCCCTGTCCGTTGTAATCCAAGCCATAACCCACAATAAAATCATTCGGGATTTTTATGCCCACATAATCAATACTGATGTCTCGGGTCAGGGCATCAGGTTTCAGAAGAAAAGTTGCAATACTCACATCGGCAGGTTGAACATTTTTAAGTTCGCCCAACAGGTATTCCATCGTGAGGCCGGAATCAATAATATCTTCCACGATAATAATTCTTCTTCCCTTTAAGTTTTCTTCAATACCTATCAACTCCCTGACACAATGAGTAGATTCGGTACCTGCATAGGAAGCAAGTTTTACAAAACTTGTTTCGCAATTAAAGTCAATTTTTTTCAACAGGTCTGCAGCAAACATAAAAGAGCCGTTGAGTATGATCAGGAATACAGGCTCGCTGCCCGCGTAGTCTTTATTGATTTGTGAAGCCACATTATCAACCGCCTGCAGGATTTCTTCCTGCGGAATTGAAAGTTCAAAAGTCTTGTCGTGAAGGGTTACTCTTTTCATAAAATTATTTTCATGGCTAAATTACAAATTTCAATAATTTTCCCGACAATATTATAAATATTTTATCTTTGTGTAGACAATTTTTCTTATGAAAGCACTAGCAAGCATTATAATGGGCAGTACTTCAGACCTTCCGGTGATGGAAGCTGCAGCAAAGTTTTTCGAAGATTTGCAGATACCTTTTGAAATAAATGCCCTTTCGGCCCACCGTACACCTGACGAAGTAGCTGTTTTTGCAAAAAATGCCCGTTCCAGGGGCATAAAAGTAATTATTGCCGGCGCCGGCATGGCGGCACACCTGCCCGGAGTAATCGCAGCCATGACTCCCTTGCCTGTGATTGGCGTGCCAATAAAGTCTTCATTGGAAGGAATAGATTCTGTGCTGGCCATGTTGCAAATGCCTCCGGGAATTCCCGTGGCCACTGTAGCCATAAACGGCGCCCTGAATGCCGCCATACTTGCCTTACAAATTCTTGCATTGGACGATGAAGAGTTAATGAAAAAAAACATAGCCTATAAGGAAAATCTGAAAGCAAAAATTGTCAAGGCCAATGAAGAACTCAGCCAGTTAAAATATTCATATAAAGTCTGATCCGATGATTAAAAAAATACTATTATATTCTTTCCTTGTTATTGTTTCATTCGCGCTATGTGCACAGAAGGAAAATGCTCCTTTCGGCAGTCGTTCCGGTGCCATGGGTCATGCATCTGTAACCTTTACTGATTTCTGGTCGGTACAAAACAACCAGGCGGGCATGGCCTATTACGACAAAATAGCAGCAGGGATTTATTATGAAAACCGTTTTATCACGAAAGAACTGGGTTTAAAATGTTTTTCGCTGGTGGTGCCGGTAAACAAGGCCGGTGTTTTCGGGGTTAACGTTTCCAGCCTGGGCTACCGCTTGTATAATGAGTCAAAAATTGGATTGGCTTACGGTATGGCTTTCGGGAAAAAAATCTCGGCCGGATTGCAGCTTGATTATATCTATACCCATATTGGCGAAAATTATGGCAATAAGGGCGCTGTAACTTTCGAAGCAGGAATCAGAGCCGTCCTTATAAAAAACCTGGTAATCGGTGCACACATCTTCAATCCCATACAGGTAAGACTAGCCTCATACAATGATGAACGGCTGCCGCTGATTTTTAAAATCGGATTGGCTTATACATTTTCTGATAAGGCGGTATTGGCTGTTGAAGTAGAAAAAGACAATAACTTTAAGCCGGTATTCAAAACCGGTCTGGAATATCACATTGCAAAACCTGTTTTTGTAAGAATAGGCGTTGCCACAGCACCTTTTGTTTATTCTTTCGGGGCTGGTTTTGAATTTTATCATTTCAAACTCGACATTTCGGCTTCGCGCCATCCGGTGCTGGGATTTACGCCTCAGGCATCGCTGATTTACGATATACACCCGATGATCTCAAAAAAAAACAATAGCCAATAGCACCAATGAAACACCTGTTGAAAATATTGTTTTTAGTTGCTGCCTTGCCAACGATATTATTGATCAGCCTTCCTGCATTCTCCCAGGAAATAGAGCCTGACAGCACCATCGATGATCAGGTGCAGCAACAAATTGAAAACTACAGCGAACAAACCGAAGCCGAGATAGATTATGTGGATATGCTTGCCGACCTGGAGTATTTCCTGAAACACCCCGTAAACCTCAACAGGGCCGACTATGAAGAACTGGCCGCCCTGAAAATTCTGAACGATATACAGATCAATAACCTGATTGACCACATTAAGAAAAATGGAAATCTTTTATCGCTCTATGAATTACAATCTGTTCAGGGTTTTGATGTGGACCTTATCAGCCGCTTATTGCCATACATCACTATCGGTCCTGAAAAGGAACGACAGACGATGAATTTTAAGGACTTATTGAAATATGGGAAAAACGATGTAATTATCCGCTATCAGCGTGGCCTTGAAGAATCGAAAGGATACCAAAAATCCGATACTACCAGTTCTCAATATCTTGGCAGTCCCGACAAGCTATATGTGAAATACAGATACAATTATATAAACAAGGTCCTGTTTGGATTTACGGCAGAAAAAGATGCCGGGGAACAATTCTTCAAAGGAATAAACAAATACGGTTTCGACTATTATTCAGGTTTTATTAATGTAAGGGATATTGGCATTATAAAGAGTATTATCGTTGGCGACTTCAATGTACAGTTTGGGCAAGGACTGACCTTGTGGACAGGACTAAGTTTTGGCAAAGGCAGCGAACCGGTAAATATCAAAAAACTCGGACGCGGCATCAGCCCCTATTCCTCTTCTTACGAATCAGGATTTATGCGGGGTACGGGATTCACTATAGGCATTAAAAATTTCGAGCTTTCTGCTTTTTATTCAAAGCAAAATATCGATGCCGCGCTGAATGGCAGCGACACGCTTGATAATACCGAACTATTTATCACCTCGATAACCGAAAGCGGCTACCACAACACCCAATCGCTGGCCGACAAAAAGCGCACCCTCAACCAACAGGTCTATGGCGGCCACCTGGCCTATAAAACAAGAAAGATTAATATTGGGATAACCGCTTACGGCATGCATCTGGCGACAGAGTTGCTGAAAGATCAGCAGCCATACAATATGTTTGATTTTAAAGGAAAAAACAATTTCAATATCGGCATCGATTACAGTTATATTTTCAGGAATTTCAACCTGTTTGGCGAAACCTCATACAGTCGCAACAAATACAACCCCAACGGCGGGTGGGCCACGATCAACGGCATTATGATGAGCCTCGACCGCTATGTATCACTTGTGGTTGCCTACCGTCATTACCAGCGCAACTACCAATCGATGTTCTCTTCACCATTTTTGGAAAGCGGTAACTCATACAACGAAACAGGATTTTACACCGGATTAACCATCCGGCCCCATTACAGAGTGCTGATCAATGCCTATGCTGATTTTTTCTCCTTCCCCTGGCTAAAGTATCAGGTGAACAGTCCTTCCAAAGGCTTTGACTGCAACCTCCAACTTCAGTACAAGCCAACAAAAAAAATCAACATAGTACTTCGCTATAAATATGAAAACAAACAAACCAACAGCGATGATGAAGATGCCGCTATTGATTATGTTGTTCCTTATACACGTCAAAACTACCGTTTCCAGATAACTTATCCCGTATCGGCATCGCTGAATTTGGGCAACCGTGTGGAAGTATCGCGGTATAAAAATCATACGGCCGGCCCGGAATACGGATACATGATTTATCAGGACATACGTTACAAATCAAATAGCTTCCCCTTGGCCGCCTCGTTCCGTTTTGCCCTGTTCGACACCAAATCGTATGATACCAGAATGTACGCTTACGAAAATGATGTGTTGTATGCTTATTCCATACCCAATTTTTATGGAAAAGGAATACGTTATTACCTGATGCTGAAATATAAGCTTGGGCGGCATATAGATATCTGGCTGCGTTTTGCCCAGACATTTTATAACGACAGAAACGTGATAGGTTCGGGATGGGACGAAATCAACGGCAACAAAAAATCTGAAATCAAAGCTCAGGTAAGGTTTAAGTTTTAAAGGGCCGATACTGTTGTTACCCTGCCGGTGACAGGTATTTAGCATATCTGGTCAGCTATAGTATATCAATGAAGATAAAATAATTTTCGTTTTTTTCGGTTAATACTGTCAGTAAAAAAATTTAATAGTCATTTTCATACGAAAATTATTGTAAAGCGCCCGTGACTTCTTCTCTCAAATATTATTTTGCCCTTTTGACCTTCATGATGTTAGTAAACATCGCTGTAATGCAGGGACAAAAAAATACGAACTATTACATGGGCAAAGGCCAGGAGGAACTGCAAAAAAATAATTTCACCGGAGCCATTTCGATGTTTAACATTGTTATCGAAGAAAAGAAAGAAAACCATCTTGCGTATTTTTACAGAGGTTTTGCAAAAATGCAACTGGGTGATATTATCGGTGCTGAGGCTGATTTTACACGAACTACACTTATACATCGTGGTTATAGTGCCGGCTATTATTACCTGGGCATTATCAAGGCTGAAAAAAAAGACTATTATGACGCGCTGAAAAATTTTGACAGGGCCATAGAATTAAATTGCACCAACACCGATTATTTTAATGCCCGCGGCTATGTCAGGACGATGATATGGGATACCCTGGCTGCAGAGGAAGACCTCAACCAAAGCATCCTTCTTAATAGTACCAATGTTAACGCATGGTACAACAGGAGCGTGTTATGGCTCAACAGCAAAAAATACGAAAAAGCCCTGGCAGATTGCAACAAAGCCATTGAGATAACCCCGGCCTTCGACGAATTATTTCTGTTACGTGGCCACATCAGACTGTGTATGGAAGATTCACTCCCAGCCTTGAAAGATTTTGAACATGTGATTTCCAGGGACTCCGGCAACATTGCCGCCCATTACAATCTTGCCCTGTATTATCACAATAAGAAGGACTATCAAAATGCCTTGAAGCACTACAGCAAAGTTATCGCTCTCAATCCTTACAACTCCGAATGTTATTTTAACAGGGCCGCCCTGTATGCTGAAAACGAACAATACCAGGAAGCCCTATCGGACTATACTAATGTTATTAGAATCAATCCAAAAAACCTGCTTGCCTATTTTTACCGTGCCGAA
>DAOOWO010000041.1:0-12171 GCA_035371225.1 Bacteroidales bacterium
CCAGCCTGCAGCCAGGACATTCAAGCGTAAACTCGAGTCGAGAGGAATCAGTGTTTATTTGCATTATCCCACAAAAGGCTATCCTACTGATGTGGACCTCATCGTCAGCGACCAGGGCTATGGCGCCAATGATTATATTAAAACATCCAAGCCCATTGTGATTGTAACAGGGCCGGGGCCGGGCAGCGGCAAACTGGCTACCTGCCTGTCGAACCTCTACCACGAGTACAAAAACGGCATTAAGGCCGGCTATGCAAAATTCGAGACTTTCCCAATCTGGGACCTGCCCATCGACCATATGGTCAACATTGCCTACGAAGCCGCCACCGCCGACCTGGGCGACGAAAACCTTATTGATATTCATCACCTGAAAGCATACAATAAAGTAGCAGTAAACTATAATCGTGATATAGAAGCATTCAACCTGCTCAAAAGAATTCTTGAGAAAATTACCGGAGGTGAGTCCATGTACCAGTCGCCCACCGATATGGGTGTTAACCGTGCCAGTGCAGGTATAGTAAACGACAGCTTCATACAGGAAGCCGCCTATCAGGAAATCATACGCAGGTACTTCAGGAGTTCGGTGGAATATGCCATGGGTCTGTCTGAAAAGGAAACCTTGGACCGTACTGTGGAAATCATGACCAAAGTAGGAGCCAGGGAAAAAGACAGAAAGGTGGTGCAGCCTGCCAGGAAAGCGGCCAAGGATGCCGAAAAATATGGTAAAGGCGATTCGGGTATCTATTGCGGATCAGCCATCGAATTGCACGACGGCACCATTATTACAGGAAAAAACTCTCCGTTGCTTCATGCCTCGGCAAGCCTGATACTTAATGCTACCAAACATTTGGCCGGACTACCCGACAATATGCATTTGTTGCCGAAAAGCATCATCGACTCCGTAACCTGTTTGAAACGAGATGTCCTGAACGGCAAAATGGTAAGCCTGGATGTGGAAGAAACCATGATAGTGCTGGCTATTTGCGCGCTGTATAATCCTGCAGCCCAGATGGCTATGGAGAGCCTTAAGGATTTGTGCGGCTGCGAAGTGCATTCCACTCATATTCCAACGCCGGGTGATGAGGCAGGGTTTCGCAAACTCAGGGTAAACCTCACCTGCGATCCTGAATTTTCCAGTAAACGGCTTTTTATCAGCGAATAAGTAGTTATTAAATTTGACCAGCCGGCGATATTTATCTAAAGCGAATAATCTTCACTTTTCGGCTTCGACTCTAACCGGGATTTTTTTTGTCCGTAAAGAAAACTTCCAGACCATAAAAGATATAAATGCTAAAATGCCGCAGGCGACGCCTACGACATTACCAATAAATACCGGCAGTTTAAATCCTTCGGGGGCAACCAGAATATATGAAACGCAAACGGCGGTCATGAAAACTCCCGGGAGGAGAGTTACCCAGTAAAATTTCTTTTCGCGTACCAGGTAAATTGTTATCGTCCAAAGAACAATCATTGCCAGTGTCTGGTTCGACCAGGCCATATAACGCCAGATGACACCAAAATTAGCCTGTACCAGTATGAACCCCACAACAAATAAGGGCGCTGTGATATATAGTCGGTTTTTGATGGGCTTCTGGTCATAGTGAAGAAAATCAGCCACTATCAACCGGGCGCTACGAAAAGCTGTATCTCCCGACGTGATAGGTGCAGCGACCACACCCAGCAGGGCCAGGATAGCGCCAAATTTTCCAAGCAGGGTGTTGGAAATGATGTTGACTGCCCATGCTGCATTATCGCCATGAGCAACCATCTCTTTATTTAATCCTTCCACACCTCCGAAAAAAGCCATGGCAGCGGCTGCCCAAATCAAAGCCACCACGCCTTCGGCAGCCATCGCACCTGCAAAGATTCTTTTGCCGTATTTTTCGTTTTTTATACAGCGGGCCATCAGCGGCGACTGCGTGCTGTGAAAACCCGAAATAGCCCCACAGGCGATAGAGACAAACATCATCGGGAAAATGGGAAACTTGTCAGGAGTGCCATGCAGGTTGGCAAAACTGCCAGAGGTAAGCTCCGGCAACGCGTATCCTTCAGCGATGATGCCTATAGTTATGCCTACGGCCATAAACAACAGCGCAAATCCAAAAATCGGGTAGATTCTGCCAATCAGCTTATCGATGGGCAGCATAGTAGCTAAGATATAATAAATGAATACGGCGGCTATCCAAAAATTAATATGCATTACTCCGCCTGAAATATCGTTGAGGATACTGGCAGGCCCTTTTACAAAAACAGCTCCCACCACGATCATCAACACCACCGTGAAACCCCTCATAAATTGTTTTACTCCAACACCCATGTATTTGCCGACAATTTCGGGGATGCTCTTACCGTCGTGGCGTATCGACAACATTCCCGACAGGTAATCATGAACCATGCCGCCGAAAATACATCCGAAAACTATCCACAGAAAAGCTACCGGCCCCCACAGAGCACCTGCAATAGCGCCAAAAATAGGCCCCAGGCCGGCAATGTTCAGAAACTGTATCAGGAAGATGCGCCAAAGTGGTATTTCAACATAGTCCACGCCGTCTTTCAGACGTTGCACCGGTGTGAGCCTTTTGGGATCAACACCGAAAATGCGGTCCAGCACAGCGCCATAAAAAAAATAACCTCCGATAAGAATGATGAGAGAAACAACAAAGGTGATCATAATAAGTGAATTTTAAATTTGAAAAATAATTAAAAACAAGGATTGAAGATATTGACATGAGGCTCCTGATAGCCAGGTTTTGTTGAGTGTCAACAGTATTATTCAATACCTGTCAGTCCCTGATCATTATTCTGATATGTCTCTTTGTTGAATTCATGAATCCTGTTATTTTACAGTTGTGATTTAAGGAGATCGCTTTTGGGGTTTATACCATAAACCATCGGCTGACTCTGGTTAATTCATCAGACGTATTTTTTTTGGATTTAAACTCATTGGTCTTGGAGTTGTAGTCATAATCCATTGCCCATTTTTCATGGTTTTTAGCCACCAGGGCAATGGCTTTGATGATAAAATTCAGTTCTTCATCCGTCATGGTTGGATGCAACGAAAGCCTTACCCATCCTGGTTTTTCAGATAGATCGCCATGGGTGATTTTTGCGGTGATTTGTTTTGATTTCTGGTAACTGACATTGAGCAGATAATGCCCGTAAGTGCCGGCACAGGCGCATCCGCCACGGACCTGTATGCCGAAACGGTCGTTCAGCAGCCTGACGGCCAGGTTATAATGAAGACCGTCGATGTAAAATGAGATCACTCCGAGACGGTGCTGGATATTTTCGGCCAGGATATGCAGTCCGGGGATAGCCGGCATTTTTTTAAAAGCAATTTTTAGCAGCTCCTGTTCCCTTTGTTGTATGTTGGAGGAGCCCATCTGGTTTTTTAGTTCGATGCACAGGGCGCTGCGGATGGCTTGCAAAAAACCGGGGGTGCCTCCGTCTTCGCGGGCTTCAATGTTGTCGAGGTATTTGTATTCTCCCCAGGGGTTGGTCCAGTCCACGGTGCCACCGCCTGGCTGGTCAGGAGCATGGAAGGGATAGAGCGATGAATCGAAAATCAATACCCCGGAACTGCCCGGTCCTCCCAGAAATTTATGGGGGGAGAAAAATATGGCATCAAGTTTTTCCATGGGATCTTCCGGGTGCATATTGATATCGCAATAGGGCGCTGAAGCGGCAAAGTCAACAAAACAGAGCCCGCCGTATCTGTGCATCAGCTTCGCAATTTGGTGATAAGGCGTGCTGATGCCGGTAACGTTGGAACAGGCTGTGAATGATCCGATTTTAAATTTTCGGTCTTTGTATTTTTTCAGTTCCTTTTCCAGATTATTCAGGTCAAAAAGAAGGTCTTTGCCGGGTTTTATAAGCACTACTTCAGCATTGGTTTCATACCAGGAGGTGTGATTGCTGTGATGTTCCATGTGTGAAATAAAAATCACCGGTTTTTCGCCTTTTTGCAGGCAGTTGCTCTTGTTGATCATGCCGCAGGTGCGTAAGCCCAAAATTCGCTGGAGCTTATTAACCACGGAGGTCATGCCGAAACCTGCCGTGATGATTACATCTGTGTCGGAGGCATGGATATGTTCTTTGATTTTTTTGTGTGCCAGGTGGTATGCCAAGGTCATCAGGGTGCCTGTTTCGCTGGTTTCGGTGTGTGTGTTGCCGATATAAGGCCCTATCTGTTCGGAAATTATCTTCTCGATAGGTTTATAAAACCTCCCGCTGGCTATCCAGTCGGCATAAATCATTTTTACCTTGCCATAAGGTGTTTCGATTATTATATCGTTACCGACAATGTTTTTTTTAAATTTCGAAAAATGTTGTTCCAGTGGTGTCATGTTCCAGATATGGATTTTAGCGAATTTTATTCATTGTTTTGTTCATCAAATTTTCCTATTTTTTTCAAAAAATCATTTTTTCTTTTTTCTGTGGAAATGATGAATGCATATTGAGGTAGTTTATCTTGTGCTTTCAGAATGTTTTTGTTGGAGCTCATAGCTTTTTTTATCAGGTCGTTGTAACTTTTGTTGGAAGAGATGGATTGCAATTTGTTTTGCGCATAGTTAAAATAGTACCAGTCGTTTTCCACTTCAAAATACATATTGAGGATGCTGCCGCTTCGTTTGCGGGATATCTCGATATAACCTTCCACGTATTTGTTTAGCTGGTTTTCGTTGATCATGGCTATCCCTATGGGGCTGCCGGATACCAGTGACCGTGACTGGTGGTTCCAGGTAAAATTGATATCTGAGATTACCAAACTATGCTTCATTTCGTCCGGAATGGATTTGAATTTTCCGGACAGGCTGAGTTGGCTGATAAGATCGTCGGCTTTTTTTGGTCCCACCATGAAACGCATGGCGTTATAGAATTTATCTTCCGAGGGATCAGCAGGTTCCAGCCCTCCGTCGTTGATGATGGCTTGTGCAAACATTTGGTAAGCGTCTTTTTCAAAGAAAAAGTCGAGGTTCATAGCCACATCAAAATAGGTGCTGTTGTCAATAATGTTGTTTCTAACTGTTCCAAAGGATTCCAGTATGAGCCTGCCGAGGTTGGCGCCCATGTTTACCCGGCCCTCTCCGAAGATATAGCAGTTTTGTTTGTCGAGATAAAGATAATTTTCCGGCTTAATATATTTGGCCGAGGAGTCAACCACGGGGCCGATATAATACCTTTGCTGTGCTTTGTCATAGGTCATCACACCGGTGGCAGTGATTACATCGCCGTCATTAAAATTATTTTTGGGCTTCGCAAATGCAGGATATACCAGCGTGGAATCGTCGCCAATGTATAAGCCCATGCCCAATTCGTTGCCGGTGGCTCCCGACACGTATTCTTTCGGTTTGTCGGTAACAGGTATGGCTACTTTTTCAGGGTCAATATCTGCTACGAATCGCAGCCATCGTGCCTTTGAAGTATCACAGTCCTGCTTGATGCGCGAGCCGCCATCGAAATTGAGAAATTCCTTGTCGGCATACATCGTTACCTTACCGGCAAAATCAAAATACGGGCTCAGCCTGAATCCTGATTCTTCGCTGATATCACCGAAAGCATTGGTCTGTCCTGTTTTATCAACTTCTATCCGCTTGAGATAAATTTTTTGTTTGTCGCCCATCTCATCGACATAATCGTAAAATCCGTTGCCTCGGTATATTTTCTTTGATAAAATGTTGATGGTGTCTTTGTAAATGTAGTGAAATTTCGAATCGGTGTTGGCAATAAGGCGGGCATTGGTCAGCGGCAGCATTTCTGCTTTCTTATCAATAGTAACTTTGCCCGAATCGGGGAATATGCCGGCATCGGCAACATGTATTATGGGTACATCCTGAGTGTAAATAATGTTTTCGGTGAGATGATAAAAAGCATCGGGGGCATAAAAACTCAGGGAGTCCTGCGCCGGATGTTCCGACACAAAAAAGGATTCCGTAAATTCTTCATCAATGAGTTCCTGCATGGTTTTGGTCTTCAGATAGGCATAATCCGCTTTTTTGCTGCTGTGAAAGTTCAGCATATCTTTATCCATTAGCCAGTCGAAGTTGTACATATAACAGGCGTAATAGTTAAACGGGAAGGTGATTTTCGAATTTTCATCGTTGGACCTGAATTTGCCGAGTTGTTTATTAAAATCAATAGCCACATTGAAGTTTTCGGTTCGTAATACCAGCTCGCTCAGATCGGGTGTTTTAAATTGCACGTTGGTGGTGTCAGACGAAAAAGAATGATGTTTCAGCAAATAGTTTTCCGACGACATCTCTACCTTCCCAAACGATATCAGGCCATGAGCTGTGAGGGCCTTTGATGACAAGGATAGCCCGCCGCGCAACAAGGTTTTATTGGCAAAAACTTCAAAAGGTTTTGCCATTTGGTTTACGTTCATAACATCCTGATAGGGATACCATTTAATATCCACTTCCTGGGCATAAACCGACGGGTATTCAACGGGTGTGGGCTTTTCCTTTATGGTGTATTCTTTTGCTTTGGCATACAACGAATCGGGGAAGAAAATAAAATCGTCCGACCGACTGGTGGAATTAAGGTATTTGAGGGTGCCTTTGCCAAGAAATCCCTTATAACTGAGGTCAACAATGGAGTCGTAAGTGCCTTTACCGCCGTAGGCTTTGAATCCACCCGGGGGCGTTTGTATGACGAAACCGAGTGAATAGTCAGGTCGCACGGATAGCGGCTCAACGATGTCAGGGAAGATACCTGCAGAAACAAGGTAGCCGTTAAACTGTTTTCTTTCACTGTTGTAACTGTCTAACGTGTCGATGCGGAACGGCTGGAGCCGGTAGTAAAAACGATCCCTTGAATACACTTTGTTGAAGATATATGGTTTGTCGTAATATACATAAGCGTCCTTTTTGCTGATAAAGGAGGGGTAATTAGCAAAATTTTTCAGACCTGATTTGTTGTTCGGATGGTCGATGAGCATCTCACCGTTGAGGTTTTCAATCACCGTGCGTACTTTTACCAGCGGATGGTGCCCATAAAGGTCCGTAGGTTTGCTGCGGTCCTGCACCTTGAAACTCATCGAGTCGGTCATGGGCATATCAAAGCGGAACATATCGTATTTAAAGGTGATTTTTTTTCCGTAGAAATCAAATAAACCGGCATGTATCCTGCCGTCAAATTCAAAATCACGGTTTTTTTTGAGAACTATTTCCTGCTCGTAAGGGTCCACATAAACAAATTGCGAGTCACTGAGATGAATACGTGCCACGCCGCGTAGTTTCAGGTCGTAATTCATCAGGTTCAGTGTGCCGTTGTCCTGTGCCGAGATGATAGAGTTGAACTGGATTACATCGTAATCGGTTTTGCCGGTTTTTGCGTTGATGTAGTTATAAATACGGTCTTTCAACACAACTATTCCATCATCCATATTGTAGATAATAAACCCTTTTTCAGCATAAGTCAGCAACTGGCCTTGCGCCAATTCTTTTGGAACCCTGAATTTGACCATAACATCCTGTTCGGTTATCGTTTTGGTACCTTTGGCGTCCGCTATCTGTTTTAATTCTACCAGGGGATGTATTTCTTCCATTCCCCGAAGTTTTTCCCAGCGGAACTCGTTGTAATAGTTATCTGATTCAAAAATGGCGTTGCTTTCGCTACCCAGTCCTCTGATAAAGGTAAAATCCATTTTTGGCTGGTCTAATTTCCAGTAGAGTGCCTGAAAATACATATCGATTTTATGGTAGGTGTTGAAATAGGGGCTTTTGGTTATGCCTTTATCATCGCGTATCAGGCTTAACTCGCGGTTTTCGTTGTTGTATTTCATGTTCAGCCCGGGATGAAAAATAGAATCGTTTTCAAGATAGATTACCACAGCGGCTTTATCCGATCCTATCTGGTTTTTGCGCATGATAAATTCTTTGGAACTGAGTTTTACAAAACGCTTGTTATCTTTTTTTATGAAAAGATGGGCATCCTCATCTTTTGTGCCCTGCCCGATGAGTTTGTTGCCATACATGGCATAACCCCCTGTAAAATCAATATCTTTAAAAATATCTTTTATCTCCTGATTGGTATAAAAAGAGGTAAATCTGGGATAGGAGATGCGTTCTTCGGCCACGTCGGCGAGTACCTTTTCTTTTAGGCTGCCGGTGAGCGGGCGCTGGAAAAAATTAGTGTTATAAAAGGTGACGGTGTCTACGTCGAATTCCGATTTGGTAAGCTGAATGCTGTATTCTTTGTGTATCTCAGCATGTACTTCTTCCCAGGGGAGGCCAACACGATCCCAATATACGTTGCCATTTTTTCCGACCCACTTGTCCGAGGTGGGGTAGTACTTTCCACGTGTCCCGTAAATACAGGTAGTGTCGTTTTTCTTCACACAGGTCAGGTCTAATGAGGCAAATTCAAAGTATGGCACTGAATCGTACTTGAAAACAAAGTCTTTGGAATTGGATTTCCAAAGGGTAAGTTTCGATTCGTATAGGTAGTTTTTGGTCAGTAAAAGGTTTGTTCCCTCGAGCAAAGCCATAAAACGCAGGTTGTTGGTCATTTTTGCTAAATTCCGCAAACAAAATTGCCAGGATTCAAAGCTCTCAGGAGGCAGGTTAGCCTGGTGGAAATTTATAGCTGCACGGAGGTATTGCTCGAAATTGGGATAGGTTTTCATTTTGCGTTTCAGCATCACATTGCACATGGCGTAAATGGAGTCTTTTTCCTGGGCATCGAATTTGTTCAACCACATATCAGTAAAATCCACCATCAGCGTTTTTCCCAGTTCTTTCTGTTCGGAGGAAGAGACTGCCTGGAACATCGTGGTCAGTTCCTTAAAAAACGTTTCGGAATCTTTGGAGAATTGTTTGAGAGGCTGGCTGTATGCGGAAAGACAGCCGGATATGATGAAGACAAGGAGGACTAAAGTTTTTTTCATAAATAAATCAATCTTTTTTGTAAACCGCGGCACACCACGAATTCATGGTGGTATAACGAACAAATTTCAGGTTGTATTGTGCGGTTTTTTGCGTAATCTGAGAAACATCTGTTTCATAAAAACCGCTCAGCAGCAGGGTGCCATGTTGTTTAAGGGCAGCGGCATATACGGGAATGTCTTTCAGTAATACATTGCGGTTAATATTGGCAAGTATCAGGTCGAATTGGCGGCTGCCTAATGCGGAGGCATCTCCATGCGTCACTTCTATTTCAGGAGTGTGATTTTTTTTAATATTTTCCAGAGAGTTATTATAGGCCCATTCTTCGTTATCTATTGCCAAAACAGCGGAGGCTCCCATTTTTTTTGCAAGTATTGCCAGTACGGCTGTTCCACAGCCCATATCAAGTACTTCTTTGTCGCGAACATCCTGTTCAAGCAACAGGCTGACCATTTGGTGGGTGGTTTCGTGGTGGCCGGTACCAAACGACATTTTGGGCTCAATGATGATTTCATATTGGATGCCCGGTCTGGCAGGATGAAAAGGTGCTCTGATATAACATAGTTTGCCGATTTCAACCGGTTCGAAATTGCTTTCCCAAACGGCATTCCAATTTTGATCGGGAATGATTTCCAGTGCATAGTTGATTTTTATTTCTTTATGGCTGAAAATTTCCAGGCTGTTGAAGGTTTTTTCATCGAAAAGATGTTCGGGAATATAGGCCCGAAAACCTCTGGCGGTTTCTTCAAAACTTTCAAAACCATATTCCGACAAGGCTGCCATCACAATTTCGGTATGCCGGGGAGGAAAAATTTCGCAATTTAGTTCGAGGTAGTTCATTTGTTGATTTGTGAAAGCGTGGTTATCATCGAAACAAAATCATTTGACTTAAGGGAGGCGCCGCCAATAAGGCCGCCATCCACATCGGGCATGGCAAATAACGAAGCGGCATTTTGTGCATTGCAACTTCCGCCATACAACAGTGGTATATTGTTGACAGTTTTTCTGCCAAACTTCACACTTATCAACTGCCGGATAAACGCATGCATTTCCTGTGCCTGCTCGGGTGTGGCTGTGAGGCCGGTGCCTATAGCCCAAACCGGCTCATAAGCAATGATTATCCTGCGAAAATCGCTTTCTTTCAATGTAAACACCGATTCGGTCAGTTGCTGTCTGACAACTTTGAAATGTCTTTCCGACTTCCGTTCAGCCAAAAGTTCGCCAATACAGAAAATTGGTTTTAAATTGTTCTGTAAGGCAAGTTCAACTTTTTTCATCAGCATGGCACTGTTCTCCCGGAAATAATTGCGGCGTTCCGAGTGCCCTATAATGACATATTTGGCGCCTGTCGAATATATCATAGCTGCCGAAACTTCTCCGGTATAGGCTCCTTTTTCTTCGGAGTAACAGTTTTGTGCTGCGGTAAATATTCCAGGGTGCTTTCCGATGAGATCCTTACAGATAGTCAGAAAAGGAAATGGCGGCGCCAGAATAATGTCCAGAAATTCGCGGTTCACTATGTCGGGGTTATCTGCTACGCCGTTTAGGATGCCTTCCACCAGCGTTCTGGCTTCGGAAAGGGTGGTGTTCATTTTCCAGTTGCCTGCAATAATTTTTTTTCTCATGATTTTTGCTGTTGATCTTCATTAGCAAAAATACAGTTTAACAACTTAACTTGTACATAAATGAGAAAAAATATATGACATTCATAGGCTTAAAGCATTATTTGAGAGTGCCCGATCATTATTTTTTCCGAGGCTTGCCTGGGCATTATAAAAAGCAAAATCAGCATTGCCGAAGTTTTATTCCAGCTTGAATGCTATGGGCAAAGTCATTTCAACATCCACGGCAACTCCTTTGTTCACACCGGGGATCCAGTCGGGCATAGAGGTTATCACCCGTAATGCTTCTTTATCAAGCAATTCATTGCCTTTTTCTTTAACCCTTACGCTGTCGAGCTTGCCGGTTTTTGTTACCAGAAAGTCTACAAAAACTTTACCCTGTGTTCCGCTTTTTTTTGCTGCTTCAGGATACTTTACGTTGTCAATAATGAATTTTGTCATGGCTGCTTCGCCGCCAGGGAATTCAGGCATTTTGTCAATCACGGTATCCCGTTTTGCAGTTTCCTGAAAATCTGAGGTGGTCAGTGAATCCATTTTTTCAGCGCTGTTGCTGCATGAAAATGTCATAAACACTGCGGCTGCCAGTGTTGACAATAAAAGTGTCTTTGTTTTGGAAAGACTACCGATAAGATTTTTTTTCTTCATAGTAAATTGGTTTTATTTATCCAATTACGAAATTATTGCTGATTCCTAAAAATTGGAATGGCATTGAAGTTATTGGTTGGAAAAAAATAAGTTATCGGCAGGATTAAAGAAGAAAGCGGGGGAAATTATTGAGCATAAGTAATAAAGTTATTTTCCCGTTTACTCACGCATTATTTATTCTGTGAAACAAGCTTTCCTGATTGAATAGGTTGGCCATTAACTTCAATCTTGTAATAATAAGCACCTGCCGGAATATCATCAACCTCAATTGTGGCACTCTGATTTTTTAATGGCATATTCATAATCTGTGTTCCGAGAAGGTTGTAGATTTTGAATACCGTATTGTTGTTTGGCAGCGGAGCTTCATCTAATTCGATGTATAGACTGGCGCTGAATGGATTTGGATAAACATTAGTTGAATATGAATCCCCAAATACAACGGCTACGATTTTAGAGTAGGAGAATTTTCCGTCAAAATCAGTTTGTTTCAGGCGATAATAGGATATTCCGGGTAAAGGATTGTTGTCATTGCAACTATAATGAAGTATTTGATTGCTGTTGCCGGCGCCTTCAACGATTTCGACTCGTTCGAAATTTATTGCATCCCTGCTTTTTTCCACAGTGAAATAGTCGTTGTTGATTTCGGTTGCTGTGGCCCATGTTATCTTAACATTTTCCCCATCACGGATTGCATCAAAACTTAATAGTGAAACAGGTAATGGGTCATGGTCTTCTTTTAAAGGGTTAAAATTGAATTTTGAACCGAAAGTGAATGCGCCGAATTCATATACCATATTTGAGGTGACATTCCCATGATCAGATGGCAAGATATCACTTTGGTCTCTGTTGAGCCATGGTTCGATATATCCTCCAACAACTAAATCATCAGAGTATTCTACGATTCCAGACCTTACGGGATTTTCCCAATACAATGAAACCAGTACAGAATCATCTGCCTTTGTGCATACGCCGACTAAATTGACCAGTCTACGCCGTTTTAATTTGACCACCTCACG
>DAOOWO010000042.1:0-11949 GCA_035371225.1 Bacteroidales bacterium
ATAGCATACGTTTTAAGCTTTTCGCCGACCGCATTGAAATACACCATAACGGCCAGGATTTTGACGAAGCCGACCTGATGTCGATTACTACTTTTGCGAATACCACCAAAAATAACGACAACAACGTCAACCAGATAGGAAAATTCGGTATCGGTTTCAAATCAGTTTTTTCCATCACCGACACTCCTGAAATTCATTGTGAGCCTTATCATTACGTCATTACCGATTTTGAGGTACTGGAAAGCACCGTACCAAAAAACCCGGATGAAAATTTCAACACCCTGATAATACTTCCGTTTAAGAAAAAAACTCAGGAAGCCTGTTTTGACACTGTAAAAAAAGGCTTGAACGACCTGAATGAATACTCGCTGCTTTTTTTAAAAAATATCGACTGTATTGAAATATTTTTTTCCGGAATCAAAACGCTAACCCTTGAACGCCGCCTGACGTTGACAGATAAAACGCACCGGAGGGTTAACATGTGCAAAACCAATATTCAGACCGGCAAAATGGCCACGGATTACATCATATTCTCGCGGCTGCCATTCTCTGAAAAACAACAGCCCGAACTTGCGTTTAAAATAGAAATAAACCAGGAAAAAATCACATTCGTACCAATTGCCAACGCACCGGTTTTTGTTTATTTCCCAACAAGGATGAACAGCCGGTTGCATTTTATTGTAAATGCACCTTTTACTACCAACCCCCTGCGCGAATACATTCCGTTTGACGACTTGCAGACTGCAGAAAACATGCGACTATTGGGAGATTGTAAAAAACTGTTTTCAAAGGTGCTCAATATATTAAAACAAAAAAAATGGTTCGACCTCCGTCTGATCGCGATGCTTCCGGTAACAGCCAGCGAAAATAATGTTGCCAACAGCAACGGAGATTCATTAATTTATCGTGCGTTTTATGATACTTTATTAAATTTTTTTCAATCGGAAGCCTCCATCCCCTTGCCCGGAAATAAATATGCCGGCATAAACGAAGTATTAATCCCTCATAACGAGGAACTTGCAGAACTCTTAAAAACTAATGACCTGCAGGTATTATTTCAGAAAAAGTATTTTATTGATCCGCAAATTAATGCGATACATTTTAGTGAAGTTAAAAAATATTTTGAAGAGGTACTACAGATTAAAACCGCCGATGCGCAAGGTTTTGGCTTCAGATTGCGGGTAGCGATAGATTTTTTGAAAGAAAAAAATGTGCTTTGGTTGAAAAAATTATATCAATATCTTCATAAGAACCAATTTTTATGGGATGAGTTTCACATGTCCGAGTACTACAGTTTGCGTTCAGCAGCCATCATCCTCGCGCAATCAGGCTCTTTTGCACCGGCTTTCACCCCAGATGCCACACCCGGGGTGTTTTTGCCTGTAGACACCAAGTGCTTGCTGCCGGTAATTCATAAAAAACTTGCTGGTGATGCGGAATGTTTTGCTTTCTTTCAGGATATGGGCATCAGGGAGCCCGAAATGGCTGATGACATTGAATTTAATATCATTCCGCAGTTTGATAACTCACCAATGGTTTTTAGCAAGGGCTATGTAAAATCTTTAGAAAAAATTGTCCAGGCTTATATATCGGTTAGCCGGCAACGCAAAGAAAAAATTGCGGACCTGCTCAAAAAAACTCCCTGGCTCTGCTGCGTAACATTCGGTATGCCCGCCAGTTATGCTTTCAAAAAGCCTGAAGACATATACCTGCACAGTGACGGACTGATGAGTTATTTTGAAGGCAATTGCGAAGCCCGGGTAGTTGTGCCAGCAGTGTTTAGACATCTAAATAAAAAATCCGACAAGGCCTTTTCATTATTACTGGAAGAAACAGGCATCCGGAAGTTTCCTGGAATAATGATTTCTGAAGACAAGCCTGTTACCATGGACGGTTGGGATAATTTTTTAAAGAGTCTAACAATTATAAGGTCTCGTGCATTTGCAAATATGTTATTGTCAAATTTTTCTGAAACGATTCCCACGGACATTAAGGACTTTCTTAATAACAAGAAATGGATATATACCACAAAGAATTTATTTGAATCACCTGAAAGCATAACCCAATCGGACCTATCTGAATTATATAAATTTTCAGACAATGACAAGGGCCGCTTATGTTATTTGCTTGGCATAAGACACACAAGGCCCGACAGCCTTCAGCAAATTACCGAATGGTATCCGTCCCTAACACCTGAAAAGGCAGCATTAGCATCCCCGAACATGGATTCACCTGCCACGCCAACAGGAACGCTGACCATGGAACAACACGCTGTTTTATCCATGGCTTTTCCCAACGGAAAACAGGATGACTCGGGCATATACTCCGGCGAAAGCCTGAAAAATATCCTCTTGTGGAGTTGCAGCTACATTAAAAATATTTTACAAAAATCAGTAAGCAACAATAACAGCGTGGAAGAAAATACAGATACATCAGATTTGTCAGTTTATTCTAATGAAGGTAACATCATGCATATTTTCGTTTGCGGAAAAACAGACTTATTAAATTATTTTCCATTGACAGCCGGGCAGCTAACCAAAATTCTCAATTTATCTTTATATGCGAAAGACACTTATCTTTACCTTGTAAGCTCGGCAGGTACGGAAAGAGTTTCGTTCAATAGACTAATTAACCCGCTTAACTTATTAACAAAGGGCGATTTATCGTTAAAGGGAAATATCTGGATAATAGATAATTATTAATTTGCATTAAATAAAAATTTTTTTGTTTAAAAATAAAATTTACATTTGCATTAATTTTTATTTATAATCTTAAATTTGTAAAAAATAATTATTAACCAAAAACCAAAAAAAATGAAAAAAGTTTACATGTTAATCGCAATGTTACTCATTGCAGGGATTGCATCGGCACAGTTGCTTCAAACTCCGAAAATGCCCGGTGCTAAAGTTATTTCTGAAAAACAGATTGTTAAGCATAACCTTAATTTAAAAGCCGGTATTGACACTGCTGGATGGTCGACCAATTTCACTCCGCAGTTTGCTTCACCTACCGCTCAGTTAGGAACTGTTGGTATGATTGACGCCAACGATAATCCTATTGGATACTGGTGTGGTACCAGTGGTTTTTGCCACCCGGATTCAGCAGAAGCTGATATGTGGGCACAGTGTTGGGTAAACACCGCTAACGTTACCATTGAAGGAGTTTTATTTTTCGCAGCCGGAAAATTTATCATGAACTCAGGCAGTGTTGCTAATTCTAATCTTGTTGTGGGACTTGCAAACATGGAACCTTATGTTTCAGGACAGCACGGATGTATCACCGGTACTACAGCACCTTATACTTTTGGCCCTTCACCTGTAGAACCTTATCTTGCTTCAGCAACTATGAACATTGTTGATATTGATACCACATGGTTGAACTGGAATTATCTTCCCTTTACCACCATGCCCACTACCTCATCAGATTTCTGCGTAGTTTCTGATTTCAAAGGTATCCGTACCAACTGCGGTGACACTGCATGGATGTATGTTGATGCTACCGGCAACGGATTATCAATGCATTACAGCCAATATTGCGTTGACTGGACAGGATATTACTGGATTTCTCTCTATGCAATTGCTCCGTCACTCGACAGAAATATGTCTTTATTTGCAGTTATCAGCGATGGTGCTGGTATTGAAGATGAAGGATACTTCCAGGGCATGAAAGTTTCTTTAAGGAACATCCCTGCAGTAGGAAACTTCTTCGTAGATTACCAACTGCAATATGCATCCAATGTTACTGTTAAAATGTTTGACATCAACGGAAGAGAAGTTATGGCAATTAACGAAGGCAAAAAAGCTGCCGGAATTGTCAACTCCGTTAACATCAACACCTGCGACCTGCAATCAGGAACATATTTTGTTACCCTGCTTTCAGATGGTGGCAGATTTACCAAAAAACTTATCGTTGAATAATATTACATTTTTCAACAAAAAAGAGGCTGACGTCTGTCAGCCTCTTTTTTTTTACGTGCCCCGTTTTGTGAAAATCTCTTATCAATTAGCCCAGGTCACAAGCTACACTGGTTGAAAAAATAACACCAAAGTAAAATTGCAGATAGTCCATATATAAACTACAATTTTATACTTTGCCTACCTGGTTGAAGGCCGACAAAAATAAAATCAGTGCTGTCAGGCAAAAATAAATTGAAATTGCAAAAAGGCATAAAGACATTGCATTTTAAAATGTGGAACCCACTACGGGGTTCATTTTATGTGTGGATATTTTTCCTAAAAATGTCTCATCACGCTGGGAACAAATATGGTAAAGCATTGGGTTAAAGGCACAGAAATTTTTTTAATGTAAATGAAAAAAAAGCGTGTCTGCTGCACCTTGCTGCCGGCAACCAGGGTGGATTACTCATCAATTTTTTTCGGACAATAGGAAATACCAAAACGCCCTATGGCACTAGTATGTATTCAATCTGTAATATTTGAAAGACCAGTCTGTAAAACAGAAAGTTTTTGTAATGTTGTTTTTGGGTCGAGCTTTTTTGAAGTAGATTTTAGCCACCTAAAACTATTTCATAAAAACATACTGAACAAGGTTCGCTCCCATTTGCAGCGCTTTCTGACGTGTGGGCTCCGAATCTTTATGAACGGCCTGGTCTTCCCATCCATCGCCTAAATCACATTCATAATCATAAAAACACAACAGACGACCTTCGTAAATCAGGCCAAAACCCTGAGCGGGTTTATTGTCGTGTTCATGAATCTTGGGGGGGCCGTTCGGAAAATCATATTTTTGATGATATATCGGATGATTAAAGGGAAGTTCCACAAAATCAAGCTCAGGAAAAACTTTTTTCATTTCGCGCCGGATAAACATATCAATACCATAATTATCGGAAATATGCAGAAAACCGCCTGAAATAAGGTAATTACGGAGGTTGGCTGCCTCCTGGTTTGAAAAAACCACATTGCCATGACCGGTGAGATGCACCAACGGAAAGTTGAACAGTTCAGAGCTTCCCACATCAACAGTAGCATAATCCGGATTCAGATTAGTGCCAAGGTTTTGGTTACAAAATTTCACCAGGTTGGTCAAAGAGGTGGGGTTGGCATACCAGTCGCCGCCGCCCTTGTATTTAACCAAGGCTAATTGTAGGTTCTGAGAATAAAGACGAGGAGTTAAAAAAAGTACCAGGGAACATAGAATCAACTTGAAAAACCTTTCCATAACCTCAAATATTAACAGTATTGACGACACTGCAGGCAAAAACACCGGCTGTTTCAGTTCTTAAACGGTTTTTGCCCAATGTTATTGGAAAAAACCCTGAGTTTTTTGCAATCGAAATCTCTCCCTCAGAAAAATCACCTTCCGGCCCAATGAGTATAGTAACCTCTTGTCTAGGCATGCAGGCAGCGCTCAAATGCCGGGGCGTTTCGCCGCAATAGGCAATAAATTTCTGACCAGTGGAAATTGTTTTCACAAAATCGGCAAATCTGGCCTGATTGTTCAAACGCGGCAAATAGGCCGTGAAAGACTGTTTTACAGCAGAAATCAACACTTTCTGAAGGCGTTCGTATTTCAGATGTGTTTTTTCGGAATGTTCACATATTAAGGGAGTAATTTCATCAATTCCCAGTTCAGTAACTTTTTCGAGAAACCACTCGAAACGGTCGGTATTTTTTGTGGGTGCAATAGCAATATGAAGATGGTAAGGCCTTTTATTAAACCCTTCGTGCTCTTCCACAATTTTGGTATGATATATTCCTGTACTGTTATCAGTAACTATTGTTTTGCACAGGGTGCCTTTACCGTTGGTAAGGTAAATAAAATCGCCGGGTTTGATACGCAGCACACGGCAGTGTTTGGATTCTTCCTGGCTCAGCACATGGTATTGCGGATCAATATGTGGGGTATAGAAAAGGTGCATAAAAAGTTCAGTGTTTGAAAATGTCAATTTTTGTTTTTGGGCGTAAATTTTCAAGCCATCTGAAATTCTTCAGAAAAAGTTCTTTTTGGGACAGTTCTTTATCGGGATACAAAGTTGCCACAGGATCTTCGAGAAAAGTAATGGAAGTGATTTTTTCGTCGGTGATATAAATATCAAGATTGGTGGCTATTGCTTTGTTGATACCAATTTTTCTTTCGCTGCCATCGCGCATAAAGTATATGGTTTCGGCATTGCCTGACACATGGATTTTTTTAAGTTCTCCCTTTACGAAATACCCGGTCATGTTAATGCCTTTTACTTGATTATAGCGACTTTCAGTAGTATCATCGCACGAAACCACATAACTGGCCTTGCGCAAAAACATTTTATCGATGAGGCTGTTGCTAATCTGGATTGCCACGGTATCAGCAGACAATTGGTTATTGTCGGTCCAGATAACCGGATCGTAATACATACGGATGGTGGAGTCGGCATAGTTATATACCAGGGAGTCGCAACGGCCCTGCAGGTCGTCTCTATAGAACTTCACCCTGTGGAAGGCATACATTATTTTTGCTTTGCGGGTAGCGGTGTCAAAGGTTCCGATCAGTGTATCAGCATGCAGAAAAAGTGAGTCGTTATGTTCATCTATTTGGATATAAAGTGCGTTGCCGGTAGCCAGGCTGAACTGGTTTTTTTCGTCGTATTTTGTAAAGTCGCATTTAACTACTGAATTTCGCGTAGTATCCACAATAACCACATTGCGATAAGCCAGGCCGAGCCCCTTGATGCGATTGTAATAAATGCTGTCGCCTGTAAGCCGCTGGCCCTTGTTCTTTAACAAGGCATTTTTTGTAAACTCGGCGTTGTCATTTTTAGTATCATACCATCCTTTTTCACAATAGATAAAATTTTCTTTGCTGGTAATGGTGGTGGGTCCGAAAAAGTGCGAAATTTCCGAAGCGGTATTGTAGATCAGCGAGTCGGACAGGATGGTATAATCCACATTAATCAGCACAACCGAATCGTTGAAGAAAAAGTCTTTTTTTTCAGAATAATAAAAACCCTTAATGCTGGTAAGCGTGTTTTCGGGGTCAACAATTTTTCCGCCATCGTAATATTTACCTGTTTTTGCTTTCAGGTCATAGGTAAGGTGGTCTGTTGTCAGGGTAATCTGGTTGTCAATAAGCCGGACATTTTTATGCATTTCGGCAATTTTGGTATTCCCGTCATATTTCAGGGAGTCACCATAAATATTGGTGGAATCGCTTGCTTTAATATGAACGGAACCATATGCCTCCAGGTTGTTGGTGGCATCATAAAGGTGTGCGCTATCACAGTAGAGCAATATTTCATCATGTTGAAAAATTACGTTGCCGATCAGCAGAGTATAATCACCCTTGGATTGGTCGTAAATCATGTTTTCGGCACTGACCAGGTCAATTTTTTTTATTCCCTGGCCACTGGCCCAGAAACACTGCAGGCAAA
Organism: Bacteroidales bacterium; assembly: GCA_035371225.1. GTDB lineage: Bacteria > Bacteroidota > Bacteroidia > Bacteroidales > CAIWKO01 > CAIWKO01. Next base: position 7,370 of record DAOOWO010000042.1, read on the forward strand.
ACAGGGTAAGTATTAAAAACGTGCTGAGGCGTTTCATTTTTTCAATTGGTAAGAAAACAATGGCCGTATTGGGCAAGATACTGAGTCAGTCGTAATTAATTTTCAAATAAAGTTCTTGCCAGGTTGCCATCCAGGTCGAAATATAATTTAGTAATCTTTTTTTCGCCAGCTTTTTGCATGATTAACAAAAAGCAATTACCAAGATCTTTATCCGTTTTGAAGTATGATTCTTTGATTTCGTGACCGGGATAATTCTTTTTCAGGTATTTTGTAATTTCTGACGGTAATTCCCCCTGGCTGATTTTTTCATCCGGTGTGCCGAATTTTGACCCAGAAGCTTCATTTGTTGTGGCACCAGGATCAATATTTTCCTTGTTCATCCTGCTTTCTGATTCTTCAATTTTTTTAAGGAAATTTCCGGCAATATCAAAAAATAACTGGGTGCCATATTTGGCTCCTTCAATTTTTACCCTAATAAGGTAAACATTGCCCAGGTCGTCGTCGCTAACCAGGCGGGAGCTACTGATTACGTGTTCTTTATAGTTTTTCTTGATATAGTCATGGATAGATGAAGGCAATTCTTTTTTATTTACTTTATCATTATAATTTTCGGCATCTTCATACACTACGCCGCTTTTGTCCACATCTTCCATAAATTTTTTATCTTTTTCGTCGCGGCGTTTTTGTGCTTCGCGTTCGTTGGGGTCATCAATATCAGGTTTTTCCACATTTACATATTTGCCGGCCGAGGTAAACCAAATCTTTGTAATAGGCGGAGGTGTTGCATTGCTGCGTTTATCATACATGCTGATTTCAATAGATTTGTCTTTGGGCTGTGTGACAAATTCCACTGTTTTTATTTTATACTGACGGTAATTGTCTTTTAAATAGGTTACTACCAACTGGTTCAGTTTGTCTTCACTGCTTTCAACGCGGGTTTCAAGCCATGCTCCTTCTTTGGTGTACATTGATAGCGCATTTCGTCCGGCAGAGTTATATTTGACGGTATATTTCTGATCCCGAAAGTACCATGCAGCACCAGAAGCTTTTTTGTTTTTGCTTTTAAAATGTGTCGTAGCAACGGCTGGCACTTTATTATCGGGCACCAGGTACTTGCTTCCGTCATCGGGTGTTTCAATAACTGCGACATTAGTGTTTCCCGACTGACTATTTTTATCGTCATTGGTTTTTGCCTCACCTGGATCGTTTTTATAGATCAGCGTGCCGGCCAGATCAAACTGCAGGTCAACCGGCAGCACCTGGGTTACACCTTCTCTTTTCAGTTGAATATAATAATAACTTTTGCCCTGGCTGGTTTTGTGAATCTCAATCACCGACATCACGTATTCGTTCGCAAAATAATTTTCTTTGTAATAGCTAACCACCGAACTGGGCAGTTCTTTTTCTTTTATTTCAAATCTGGTTTTTATCCAAAGGCCTTTTTCATCAAATTCGGCATAGCCGTTTTGATTATTCATTTTAAATCGGGCCACGTAATTTTCATCCTGTTTTTCCCAGTAGCTCACGGTAGCGTCAGGGTATTTATATCTGCAACTGATAATCACATCCTGAGGTACTTTTGAATCAGAGATTTTCTGTGCTTTTACATCGTACAATGCGAATAGTATACAGATAAAAAATAAGATTCTTGTTTTCATTAGAATTGTTTTTTTATAATTGATAAGTTTGTTTTCTATCAGGTCCTAAAGATAAAAAAGATACAGGAACATGAACGTAGTTTTCGATAAATTTTATATATGAAGAAAGTTCTTCCGGCACCTCTTTAATGCTTTGAAGTTTATCCACCGGAACATTCCAGCCTGCCAATTCGGTATAATCAGGTGTTATGGGCGCTGTATTAATAGTAAATGGCAGATAATCCAGGGTATGGTTGTTATAAGATGTCGCCACTTTAATGATATCAAAAGTACTTAAAATATCCGCTTTGGTCATTACCAGATCAGTAACGCCGTTAATCATCACGGCATAGTTTAGTGCGGGCAGATCGAGCCATCCGCAACGTCGTGCCCGTCCGGTGGTAGCACCAAATTCATGCCCAAGCGCCTGGAGTTTATTGCCGGTGTCATCAAAAAGTTCGGTAGGGAAAGGGCCGCTGCCTACCCTGGTACAGTAAGCCTTAAAAACGCCAAACACTTTTCCTATTTTGGAGGGAGGAATTCCCAGCCCCGAACAAACACCTGCACAAATGGTGTTGGATGATGTTACAAAGGGATAAGAACCAAAATCAATATCGAGCAGAGTTCCCTGAGCGCCCTCTGCAAGTACACTTTTTCCAGATTGCAACGATTGGTTCAGAAATATTTCGGCATCAATATATTGCAACTTCTTCATCTGTTCAATAGCTTCGAGCCATTGCTGTTCGTATTCTTTATATGGTAGTTTGTCGATTTGAAAATTGTCGATATTGAACTCATACATATCGATTATTTTCATGTGCTCTTTGGTAAGGGTTCTGAATTTTTCGGAAAAATTATCCTGCATTATTTCACCGGCTCTGAGTCCTCTGCGGTTGTATTTGTCGGAATAGGCAGGAGCAATTCCTTTGAGGGTAGAGCCAATTTTTTCCTTTCCCTTGGCTTGTTCAAAACAGGCATCCAGCGCCCTGTGTATGGGAAGAATGAGGTGAGCCCTGTTTGAAATGCGGAGGTTTTTGGCAGCATCAGGATTATATGATGTAACGTTTTTCAGTTCATTTATAAGAATAACAGGATCCACCACCACCCCGTTGCCGATAACATTAACGGTGTTGTCGCGCAATATGCCCGAAGGAACAGAATGTAAAACAATTTTATTGCCATTGAATTCAATAGTATGTCCTGCATTTGGACCACCCTGAAAACGTGCAATAATATCATAATGAGGCGTCATGGCATCCACAATTTTGCCTTTACCTTCGTCGCCCCATTGAAGGCCCAGAATTACATCAACTTTCATTACAAATTGGATAGATTAGTTGTTCAGTATAAATTATTTTTCTTTTTTGTTGTTGCACTTTCCATAAAACGTCAGAGCATGGTGCGTAATAGCAACATTAAACATTTGTTCCAGAGACTTTTGAATCTCCTGTATGCGCGGATCACAAAATTCAATTACTTTTTTGGTGTCGATACAAATAAGATGATCGTGTTGCTTGAATTTGTATGATTTTTCATAATGTGCAGAACTCTCACCGAACTGATGTTTTACCACCAGGCCGCATAACAGCAACAGTTCAATGGTATTATACAGTGTGGCCCGGCTAACGCGGTATTTGCTGTTTTTCATTTTAATGTAAAGAGTTTCCACATCAAAATGCCCTTCAAAAGCATAGATTTCTTTTAATATGGTAAACCGTTCGGGGGTTTTACGATGTTGGTTTTTTTCCAGATAAGCAATAAAAATCTGTTTGACATCATCAAAGTTTCCTGAAACTTCTTCTTTTACAACCATAAACAATAATTTTGCATAAAAATACAAATTTTATTGATTCTAAATAATGAATCAATAAATATTCCGGTCAACAGCAAACATCAATCAATCCTGTTTACACTCTCAACGCCGTTTACCGTTTTGATGTTCTCCATAAGATTTTTTAACTGATTGGTGTTCTGAATATATACCGTGAGGACGCCTTCAAAAATGCCGCCGGAAGTTTCGAGAGTCAACGAACGGATATTAATATTCAATTGTTTGGAAATCACATCGGTGATATCGCGTATCATGCCGAGCCTGTCGAAACCTTTGATGGATATCCCTGCCAAAAACTGCAGCGAATCGCCCGACAGCCATTTTGATTTCACAATCTTTTTGCCATATTTGGTCATGAACTCCACGGCTTGGCTACAATTAGCCTTATGCACGGAAATCTCCCCATTTTTTTCTATCAGCCCGATAACCTCATCGCCTAAAATGGGTTTACAACATGATGCTATTTTGTATTTTATGTTATCTACCTGTGAACTTAACAGTGGCTGTTCAATTGATTTGTCCTGGTCGGATTTTTTTTCAACGGGTTCTTTTTCTTTTTTGCTTTCACCGTGTTTACTTTTTGCAAAGGGATTGGGAATATAACGCAACCAGGTTTCTTTCTCAATTAAACAAGATTTTATCTCTTTCGGGCCAACAATATCCTTGGCAGCATCAATAAATAAACTGGAGGGATTGACATATCCAAGAAAGCGCATCAATTTGTTGATATTGTTGTTGCTGAACTCAATATCCAGTTCTTCAAATTCTTTTTTTAGTTTTATTTTACCATCGTTGGCCTGTTTTTTCTTTTCTTCTTTTACAAAAGCCTTTATCTGCGATTTTGCTTTGGCGGTGGAAACATAATCATACCAGTTTTCTTTGGGTGTTTGCTTGTCGGAAGTGATTATTTCCACCTGGTCGCCGCTTTTCAGGGTGTAATCAAGGGGCACAAGTTTGTGGTTTACTTTAGCACCGATACAACGGTGGCCGATATCGGAATGTATGCCATAGGCGAAATCGAGGGTGGTGGATTTTGAAGGCATGGTAATCAGGTCGCCTTTCGGGGTAAACACATAGATTTCGTCGGAAAAGAGGTTCAGTTTAAAATTATC
>DAOOWO010000043.1:0-11865 GCA_035371225.1 Bacteroidales bacterium
ATTCTTTTGACGAGTAAGCATTGATGATTTCCGTAATAAGTTTATGGCGTATGATATCGGTATTGTCAAAGTTGATAATCCCGATACCCGGAATATTGTTCAGTATTTTCAGGGCATGTACGAGTCCTGAAGCCTGGTTTTTGGGCAAATCAATCTGGGTGATATCGCCGGTAACAATAAACCTGGCAGAACGTCCCATTCGTGTGAGGAACATCTTCATCTGGGGGATGGTAGCGTTCTGTGCTTCGTCGAGGATAACAAAAGCATTATCGAGCGTGCGACCGCGCATGAAAGCCAGCGGGGCAATTTCTATGATGCGTTCTTCCAGGTACAAACTGAGTTTTTGAGTGGGTATCATATCCCACAGTGCATCATAAAGCGGCTGGAGGTAAGGATCTAGTTTTTCTTTAAGGTCACCGGGCAAAAATCCAAGATTTTCGCCGGCTTCTACCGCGGGGCGGGTAAGGATGATGCGTTTTACTTCTTTGTTGCGCAGCGCTTTTACGGCCAGGGCCACTGCCGTGTATGTTTTGCCTGTGCCGGCAGGACCAACGGCAAAAACAAGGTCGTTGGCAGTACAACTTTCGGTGAGACGGAGCTGGTTGGGCGTACGTGCTTTGATCAACAGTCCCCGCTGTCCGTGCAATATCAGGTCGTTCAGGCTGCCGTCGCTGTTGTCGTCAGGCACGCTTTGCGGATCCAGGTATTGCATGATAATTTCTTCCGAAATATAACCTTTGTTGTTATAATGATTTATCAACTGTTCCAGCAACAACTCGAAAGCTTTGATCTGGTTTTTATCCCCGATGAGCTTGATGGTGTTGTCGCGGCCAATAATTTTAAGTTTCGAAAAATGCTTCTTTAACTGGTCGAGGTGATGATCGCGAATACCAAAAAAATCAACAGGGTCAATTAAATCTAATGTTAAGGTTTTTTCGCTCATCAAATGGTATTGAATGGACAGAATTTTAACAAAATTAATAAAAAATGCGTTGCCGCAATCGAAAATTTGTAATTTTGAAAGCGCATTACTGATGGAAAAATGGCAATAATTACATTAACGAGCGATTGGGGCCTTACCGACCATTATGTGGCCGCTATGAAAGGTGCCATCATGAGCCAGTCGCCTGCAACTGCCATCGTGGATATCACACACAGTATCACCAAGTACAGCCTGGCCGAAACAGCCTTTATTATTAAAAATGCGTACCGGAATTTTCCCAAAGGTACCATTCACATCGTTGGTGTTAATTCTGACGAGAATAAAGGGGCTGCACACACCATGATGTCGTATGACGGACATTATTTTATCGGCGCCGACAATGGTGTATTCTCATTGCTTAGCGAAAACAAACCCGAGAAAATCATTAAGATCAATAAACTTCCCGAACCGAAATATAAAACTTTTCCATCGCTTGATATATATGCGGTGGCAGCCTGCCATCTTGCCGAAGGGAAAAGTCCGGAAGATCTTGGCGAATCGGTAAACGAACTCTATAAACTATCGGGTTATTTGCCCCAGGTTGAAGCCGACTCTATTAAAGGCATCATCATTTATTTTGATTCGTACGATAATGCGATTACCAATATTTCTGATAAAGTATTTCACGAAACGGCCAAGGGGCGCAGGTTTTCGGTATTTTTCAGAACCGAAGAGGTGAATGAAATAAAGAGTAACTATTCCGAGGTGGGCGATGCCGAAATAGTGCTGGTATTTGGAACCACCGGATTGCTCGAAATTGCGCTCAGCAAGGCTAGCGCCCGGAATCTGCTCGGATTGAGCATCTATGATTCCGTTCGTATTGAATTCAAGTAGTGGTTTTTTTTAAATTTAACCTTTGTTTATTCGCTTTTGAGGTAAAGGCGTTTTTATTTGTCGTACCTTATAATTATCAACATGGGATGGATATTTCATAATTATATGAGAAATAACTTGATTTTTAAATGAAAATTAATTATATTTGCTTGTGAAAACTCTGGGAAAAATATTTTAATCATTAAAAATAGTTATATGAAAAATAATATGGGAATCATCGATAAGGCAATAAGATTCGTTTTAGCATTTACCATCATTGTTTTGTATGCTACCCAAACCATACCCAATAATACCTGGTGGAGTTATCTGTTGCTTTTGATTGCCGGCTTTTTTATTATTACCAGTTTGTTGAGTTTCTGTCCGCTGTATCTTCCTTTCAAAATAGATACCCGTTCGCACGATATTAAAAAGCAGGAAAGCAAAAAATAACAGTATTTCCTTCAACCCAAATTAAGCGCGATAGTGTGGGTAATCGATAAAGAGCTTGTAATCAATACCTTTACATAGGGATTGATATAATAACCCATTAGGGGGGCAACCCAGCTAAATCAGCTAGTTCGGCTCATTCTTCGCCTATTCTGAATAATTTTGGTTTAAACCATCGGTATTAGAATTAACGCAGAGTTTTTTATGACGTATTGTCATGGTTTTTTTGGCATAGTTATTGTAATTTAAAAACAGTCTAAATAAAAATAAAATGATAAAAACAATCTTAACTATTAGTGCTTTGGCTTTCTTTTCTTTAGGAGTCAGCGCACAACCAACCAACAAATTTATTAATCAAGAAAAACTAAAAACAATGGAAGCAAATAAAAACAACACCCCCGTAAATCACCAATTCATGCCCCTGCCTTATGCTTATGATGCATTGGAACTCCACATAGACAAATTAACAATGGAAATTCATTATTCCCGGCATCACAGAGTGTATTACGATAACTTTATCAAGGCCATTAGCGGAACACCTTTGGAAAACATGACCATAAATGAGTTGTTTGAAAAAATGAGCACATTACCGGCAGCCGTGCGCAACAATGGAGGAGGCTATTATAATCATGAACTTTTCTGGGAAAATATGGCTCCCGGAGGCGTTCCCATGTCCGAAAATTTCGGGAAAATTCTGACCTCAAAGTTTGGATCGCTGGAGAAACTGAAAGAAGAGTTTGCTGCTGCCGGTATGACACGTTTTGGCAGCGGCTGGGCATGGCTTAACGTTGATGTTAATGGGAACCTGTTTATAAGCTCCACACCCAACCAGGACAACCCCCTGATGGATATTGCCGAAAAACGGGGGACACCCTTACTTGCCATGGACGTGTGGGAACATGCCTATTACCTGAAATACCAGAATAAGCGCGCCGACTATATTACTGCTTTTTGGAATGTAATAAACTGGAAAGTAGTAGAAGAAAGATATGACGAAGCAATAGTGAAGAATAAGTAGTGTTCTCGGTATTACTGGTATTCGCTTAAGGAAAACGCCGGTTTCAACCCAAAGGAAGAAATTGGCGTTTTTGTTTATATATTATTTATTAGTAACTTTACGCTATCATTTGGTTTTAAAACCGGATATTGTTTTTAGCTAAACCAGATAGCAAAACATCAAACCCATGACACAAGAAACAGATAACGAAGACGACATTGAAAAACTCCGTATCGAAAACGAGAAAAAAAAATTAATGCTAAGTCTTGAACACGGAGCATATTTTTCCGAATCAGATGGGACAAATAGTCTTGATCCTCGGCTGGAAGCGGAATTTCTGGATCATATCGAACAATTTGAAAACGCCTACCAGGATTGCAAACAAATTTCAGTTTACGATTTCATCGGGGAACCGGACTTTAAAAAAGCAGAGGATGTTCCGGACAAAGAAATGCCTGCTGAATTGGAAAAGATAATGAATTTGTTGAATGGAAACAGCATTTATCTGGATACAATCTGCGAAGTGGCAGACCGTGAGCTTTACCGTTTTATTACGGAAGAATTTTTTTTACACGAAATCGATGATATAAGGGTGGACGGAATGATGCATAATTTTATTTACGAGGAATTTCATCCGAATCATGAATATGATATCCGCGAGCATAGTACTGATTTTATGACATCTTTTTTAGATAAAGAATCCGAATACTATCCGATATTTCTCACTAAAGAAGCACAAGACAGTAATGTGTTGAAGAATTTCAGGGATGCTTTCACCTCTTTTTCGCTTGAGCATTTTGAAATCAAATCGCTCTGTTTTGATGAAGAAAAAGCCAGCGTGACATTTCATGCCATTTTTTCTGGAACGGTTGAAGGAAGCGCCAAAATACAGAAGTTCTCCGGCGAAGGCAAAATAGAACTAATTTATCAGTACGATTTTTGGTGTATTCAATCGGTAGTATTTCCATCAGTTTCTCAGGAATAAAATCAGAATTTTATTTCTATCAATAGTTTTTTTAGGGCATGCATATATTGCAAAAGTTGCAATGGCAACGAAAATCTAAATGCCGGAAAAAATCTGATTTTATCTTTAGCTAAAATGATTGAGCAACTCATCCGACTATTTTTATGTTTATAAAAAATTTACTTTTGATCCACTGTTTATTTGAAACAGTTGGCCAAAAATGAAAAGTAATAAAACTACACTTACACAGAAACTCTTCGGGTATTATTTTGCAATAAGCCTGGGTACAATTATTATCCTAAGTGTATATTCCTATTTTACTTCAAAAAACGCACTCATCTCACGTACCTTCGATCAACTGAATTCGGTGAAATTTGAAAAGGAAAGGAATATCGAAAACTATTTTGTTGAACGCATGGATGAGGTGAGCCAACTCGGCCGTTACGAAATCTGGTCGGAGATTTTGGAAAAAGCTTCATTGTTCAACTCCCAAAAGATTAATGAATCGGACTTCAGAGTAATCATAATAAAGAATTTCAAAGAAAAGATATGGAAATATTTTGGAGGGCGTTTCAACTATAAGAATCTCATTGTAAAAAGCCCGTCGATGAACCTTGTTATACCGTTAAGTGATAGTTTGTCGCAGGGGGATATTATTTTACCGGAAAATTTAGTTTCCGATTTTACAGCGAATTTCAAAGAAATTGAAAATGAAAAACGTGTTTCTATTGTTGAGGATATTAATCACAAAAAGCTCTATTTAGGAACCTCCATTCATAATAATATCACCACGGCAACTGAGGGGATTATCTTGCTGGAAATAGATATGGCCTCAATAAATTCAATTATGTTTAACAACAATGTACTAAACGGATTGGGGAAAACCGGGGAAGCTTATGTCGTAGGTTCTGATCAGATTATGCGCACCTCGTCAAGGTTTAAGAGCAATTCAATAAACAGGATGCTTGTAAAGACCGTTGGTGTGGAAAATGCGTTTAAAAACATTACATCAACAGGTGAATACCAGGACTACCGTGGTAAAACAGTACTTGGCTCGTTTGGTAAAATTAATATTCCGGGACTGAATTGGGTGATACTGGTAGAAATTGACCTCGAAGAGGCTATGATACCTATTTATACTCTGAGGAACAGCATTATTATTTTAAGCCTGATTATTTCTATTATCATTTTTGGGATCGTCTTTATTATTTCAAAAAAGGTTTCTTCACCCATCATAAAATTAAAAATGGCTGCTGATGCGATTTCTCAGGGGAAATATGAAACACAGCTCAATGAATCTTCCACTGATGAAATTGGTGATCTTACCCGTGCCTTCAACCAAATGTCGGCAAAAATAAAAATGCAGACCGAAGAAATTCAGATGGAAAGAGCCAAACGCATCACTTCAGTAATTGACGGACAGGAACAGGAGCGGCAACGCCTTTCCCGGGAATTGCATGACGGGCTGGGTCAATATATTCTGGCCATTAAAATGAAGCTCGAAAGAGCTGAAATAGCCAACCCCGACCTGAAGCAACAGATTATTGATGAAGCGAAGCACCTTCTTACTTCAGCGTCCAGGGAAGTGGTAAGCATGTCAGAAAATCTCATGCCTCCGGTTCTGACACAATTTGGCCTCATCAGCGCTATTGAGAATCTTTGTGACGATATAAGTTCCAATAATGATATCAGTATAAATTTCGCTTACAACGAAGTTCCTGAGCATTGTGATAATAACATCAAAATTTATCTTTACCGTATCATCCAGGAAGCCCTGAATAATATTGTAAAACATGCAGAAGCCAGCAAGGTGGATGTAAATTTTCTCTATGAAAACAATACTGTCCGGCTGACTATTGAAGATAACGGGAAAGGATTTGATACCAACCAGAAAAGAAAAACGGGGAATGGAATTTATAATATGCGTGACAGGGCTGAAATCCTTGGAGGGACTTTTATGATAAATTCTGCACACGGAACTGGAACAAGAATTGAAGTAATGTTGAAAATTGACGTTTAACTATTAAATCCTTAGTATTTTTGCAACTGATATTTTAAGGATTATGATGTATCCAAATATTAAAATAACGCTTGCCGACGATCATCAGATTTTTCGTGATGGTATCAAATCACTGCTTTCGGATGAAGAAAACCTGTCGGTTATTGCCGAGGCCTCTAATAGCGATGAGCTTTTGAGTTCACTTAAAATTTCCCAACCCGATATCCTTATACTTGACATCAGCATGCCAAAAATTTCCGGTATTGAGTTGACAAAGATTATTTCGGAGCAATTTCCCCTGGTGAATATTTTGATTCTTTCCATGCATAAAAACGAGGACTTTGTAATTAGCGCTATGAGGAATGGAGCTAAAGGATATTTGCCCAAAGATACTTCACGTAAAGAATTACTCGAAGCTATACATGCTATCGCGCAGGGCGAGGAATATCTTGGCAAGCTTATTTCTTCCGGTATCCTGAGAAGTTATATTAATAAATCGCGTATCGGATTTGAACGGACAGATAAGGAAGAACTGCTAACCCAGCGTGAAAAAGAAATCATTGAAAAGGTAGGAGCAGGGCTGTCCAACAAGGAAATTGCCGACAAATTGTTTATTAGCGTGCGAACAGTCGATTGCCATAAAAATAACATTATGAAAAAGTTGAAGATTAAGTCAACGGCTGAACTCATAATCTATGGTATCAAAAACAAGATCATAGAGATTTCCGAATAACATCATCTTTGTTTTAGTATAGGTAATTTTCCTATCAGTAGGTATTCGCATTATAGCAAATTACGCTAAAACCATTATTGCGTGCGTATTGCGCTGAATATAATTTTGCCTTCTAAAAAAAATAGTATGGCAAACTTTTTCATGAGACGCTTTTTATTTCCATTTCTTTTTGTGCTGACACTTGTTCACGGCAATGTTAATGCGCAAGACCTTAAAGAAAAAAAATCTAAATTTCCTTTCAAACTGAATGTGGGTGCCGACCTGATGAGCCGCTATGTGTGGCGTGGCCTTGATTACGGCGGTTCTCCAAGTATTCAGCCGACGCTTTCGTTTGGGATAGGAGATTTTGAAATAGGCTATTGGGGGGCAATGGCCTTGACCAACAATTATTTTGAAGCAGATCTGTATGCAAAATATTCGATCAGGGGATTTTCAGTGATGCTGACGGATTATTATATTCCTGCTATGGCTTCTGGTTTCAATGATACGAGATATTCTTACTGCAAAAATCCAAATATAATAAATTTTGATACGGCGACTGCCGAAAATCTTGACCGCTATACCTGCCATTCAGTGGAGGCGACACTGCAATACAAAGGGCCTGAAAAATTCCCCTTCAGTATATTGGTCGGAACTTTCATCTATGGTAATGATAAAAGCCCCCGGGATACTGTTTTTACATCGTCGGGTTTGGTACAGAGTGTCCGATTTGCCAACAGGTATTCAACTTACATCGAATTGGGCTATGCTTTTGCCGTTAAGGGTTTTAATTTTGATGTTTTTGCAGGAGCCACGCCCTTTTCAAGTGTATACAGCACTCCGGCTTACGAAGGAGGTTTTGCCGTTGTTAATACCGGAATAACAGGATATAGGAGCATTAAAATCAATGAAAATTTCAGTCTGCCCTTAAAGGCATCATTGATATTTAATCCGCAAACTTCCGGATTTCACTTTGTTTTCGGCCTTACATTATAAACAATAATATTAATTAAAAATTTCAGGAGGAATTTTATGGACACAGGTTCAACCGGTTTTATGCTTCTTGCATGCAGCCTGGTAATGCTCATGACGCCGGGATTGGCATTTTTTTATGGCGGTCTGGCAACCAAGAGAAATATTCTTGGTATTATGATTCAAAGTTTCGCTTCGCTGGGATGGACAACTGTTTTGTGGGTTGCATTCGGCTATTCATTATGCTTTAGCGGAGGCATTGGCGGTATTATTGGCAACTTTGATAAAGCCTTTCTGCATGGTGTTGGCATGGATTCAATGTATTCTAATGGAAAAATTCCTGAGTTTGTATTTATTGCTTACCAGATGATGTTTGCCATTATCACCCCTGCACTTATTACGGGCGCTTTTGCCAACCGTGTTAACTTCAAAGCATATATGATTTTTCTCACTTTCTGGCAAATTCTGGTTTACTATCCGTTTGTTCATATGGTATGGGGTGGCGGTCTGCTGGCAGAATGGGGCGTAATTGATTTTGCGGGCGGTATTGTAGTACATGCTACTGCTGGTTTTGCAGCGCTTGCTTCTGTTTTTTATGTCGGGGCGCGTGTCGAAAAAAACAATACTCCCAACAGTATTCCTTTAGTTGCTATCGGAAGTGGCCTGTTGTGGTTTGGATGGTATGGATTCAACGCCGGCAGCGAGGTGGCTGTTGATTTTATTACTTCATTGGCGTTTTTAAATACTGATATCGCGGCATCTTTTGCGACAGTCACCTGGGTAATCATTGAGTGGATACACATGAAAAAACCAAAATTCCTTGGTATGTTAACGGGTTCTATTGCGGGCTTGGCTACAATTACTCCCTGTGCAGGATTTGTTCCTTTGTGGGCTTCTCCTATTATCGGAGTTGTTGCCGGCGGGGTTTGCTATCTTGCTGTTCAGTTTAAAAATAAAAGAAAATGGGATGATGCGCTTGACGTATGGGGCGTGCATGGTGTCGGCGGTTTTTTAGGATGCGTGTTGCTGGCAGTTTTTGCTTCTAAAGCGGTAAACGGCGCGGGCGCTGATGGATTATTTTTCGGTAATGCTGCTTTTTTCGGTAAAGAAATCCTCGCTGTTGTCATTGCCTCCGCTTATGCATTTATTTTTACCTATATCATGTTAATATTAATTAATCTGGTAACTCCTGTCAGAGTTTCTGAAACTGCTGAGAAGCTGGGGTTAGACGCTTCTCTTCATGGAGAGCATGCCTACGATGAAGGTGCTTTGTGATTCTGTAGACAAATGATGCCGTCCCGGTTTTGAGACGGCATCATTTTATATTTCGATTTATCCGGGAAAAAACAAAAGAAACGAAAAAAAGGATATCAGAAAACCACTTTTTAATGATTTCCATCGCTATCTTTTCCCTCCCCAAAGGCTGTATTTGTTACAGCCTTTTTTTTACGAGGCTGTCTCAAAAGACCTCTGTGAATTCTGTGTGTCCTCAGTGTTGCTCTGAGTAATTTTTATTTCACTGTTCCACAGAGTCCGCCATGACGGACACAGAGAAAAATATCAATGAAAATGGGCTTTTAGACTGCCTCATGATATAGCAAAGCATTACACATTTGAAAAGTATTTTTGCCGGTCAGTACTGAAAAAAAATAAAGAATTCATTTATCGCGTCAGATGATATCGAAGCCGGGATCGGAAATGAAATACCACTCTGGCTGTTTGGTTTTGTGTATTGAAAAACGTTAACTAGAGATAACGAAATATGAAAAAACGTTAACCATAGATGACAATAAATTAAAACTAATTATTTCGTCTTATCCGGAAATTCCGGTATTGGCGGAAGATTATTGCCGGCTTGTTTCAGTTCTTCAAGTATCAGCTCTATAGCCTTGTTAAGCTGTTCGTCTTCGCCTGCATATTCTTTGGCCGGATCATTTATGATAACCACATCGGGATCTACGCCATACCCTTCGATAATCCATTTTTTGCCTGTGGCGTCGTAATGTGCAAACTCGGGCTTGGTGAGATAACCACCGTCGATAAAGGGCAGTGACCCCCGTATGCCTACCACGCCGCCCCAGGTGCGCTGGCCAACCAGTTTGCCGATTTTAAGCTGCTTGAACTGGTACGGAAACAGGTCGCCGTCGGAGGCTGAATATTGATCAATAAGACATATTTTCGGACCGTATAGCTGAGCAATGCCGGCAATATCCTGGCTGGTATTGCGGGCCACTTTCATATATACCAGTTCGCGGTTCAGGCGTTCGATAATCATGGGAGACACATTGCCGCCGCCATTGCCGCGGTCGTCAATAATCAGGGCTTTTTTGCCGAGTTGCGGATAAAAATGTTTTACAAATTCATTCAGCCCTCCCACGCCCATGTCGGGGATGTGTATATAGCCCACTTTGCCGTTGGTGGCCTCGTTCACCTTTTTAATGTTGTTTTGCACCCAGTTATAATAATACAATCCTGATTCATCCTCTGCAGGTATTACAATTACCTTCCGAGCTCCCTGTTCCGATGCGATGCTGCTGATGGTGAGTTCCACCTGCTTCCCGGCAGTATTGACAAGCAACTCATAGATGTTTTTTGTGTTTTGCAGGTTTTTGCCGTTGATAGCAATAATATAATCGCCTTCTTTTACATCCACACCCACTTCGGTGAGCGGCGAGCGGGTGTTGTTTGTCCAGTTTTCGCCATGCAGGATTTTTTCAATTTTATAATAACCTGATTTGTCTTTGGTGATCGTTGCTCCCAGCAGTCCCAGCTTGATTTTTGTCGCTTCCGGTTTGTCACCTCCGCCCGTATAGGCATGGCCGACATTTAATTCGCCAATCATCTCGCCGATGATGTACGTGAGATCGGTACGGTGATTTATATAATTGGTGAGGGGTTCGTATTTTTTATAGATGGCTTTCCAGTTTACACCGTGCATATCGGGATCATAAAAGAAATCGCGCATTTGCCGCCACGACTCTGTAAAGATTTGTTTCCATTCTTCTTTCATATTTACCCAGACTTTCATATTGGAAAGATCGGCATATTCTTTCACATCGGCTTTTGCCTTTGGCAGGTCTGTTATGGCGAATTGCCCTTTATCACTGAGAACCATTTTCTTTTTGTCGGCAGAAATAATGTAGCTGCCATACGGGCCGATGTTGGTTTCTTTTTTTTCTTTCAGGTCGAAGACCATGAGTGCTGCCGAAGGTTCCGAAGCTGTGGTGCGGCAGTAATACACGGAGTTGTTGGTGCTGTTTATGTTCCAGTACCTGCCGGCGCTGATGGGCAGTGCTATGATACGGTCAACAATGCCGTCGATGTCAACGATTATGTCTGCATTTTTATTTTCTGCTTCCTTGGTTTCTGCCGCAAGATTCACCTCATCGTCCACAGGGCGGAAAGGAGATAAGGTGGCTTTGGCCAGGGTGAGCATGTACACCTTAGTCATGTTGGTATAGGCATGATTCCATTCAGTCCAGCTATAGGTAGGGTTATAGTCACGGCTGGAGGTGAAAAAAAGATATTTTCCGTCGGCGCTGAACGTCGGCTCGCCGCAGTCGTACCAGCCATCGCTTACCGGGTAAGATTTTGAAGAGCCAAGGTCGTAAAGATAAATTTTTGTTTCGGCTGATTTATCCGGTTTGGCGTAGGCCAGCCATTTGCTGTCGGGTGCCCACCCAAATTCTGTAAATTCCCCGTCAACAGATTTGTCCACCTCGGTGATCTTTTTGCTGTCGGTATCCACATAGCGGAGCCTTAGCATTTTATCGGCCCACAGCAGTTTTTTACTGTCGGGCGACCATACCGGCTGATATTTATAGGTATCTGATTTGTCCGTAATTTTTACCGGAGCCGACGAGCCGTCCTGGGCGATGATGTATAGCTCGTCTTCCCCGCTGGCATCCGAGATGTAAGCAATATATTTTCCGTCGGGCGACCAGGCGGCGTTGCGGTCGTGGACACCAGCGCTTTGTGT
>DAOOWO010000044.1:0-11815 GCA_035371225.1 Bacteroidales bacterium
GACGTGCTCGACACATGGTTTTCATCCTGGCTATGGCCCATTTCGGTATTCGACGGCATACGAAATCCCGGCAATGCTGACATAAATTATTATTATCCCACCAGGGACCTTATCACTGCCCCCGACATTTTATTTTTCTGGGTGGCAAGGATGATCATGGCCGGGCTGGAATACAAAAAAACCATTCCGTTCAAAAACGTATATCTTACGGGTATGGTCAGGGATAAACTTGGCCGCAAAATGTCGAAATCACTCGGCAACTCACCCGAACCAATGGACCTCATCAAAACCTTCGGGGCTGATGGCGTACGTATGGGCATGCTGCTTGCTTCGCCCGCAGGTAACGACATTCTGTTCGACGAATCGCAATGCGAACAGGGACGCAATTTCAGCAACAAAATCTGGAATGCCTTCCGCCTCGTCAAAGGATGGCAGGTTGACGAAACATTAACCCAATCAGACGAAAATGCTGTTTCGGTTACATGGTTTAATCACCGCTTCAACCAGGCCCTGGCCGAACTAAACGATCATTATGAAAAATACCGCATGTCTGATGCCCTCATGACAGTATATAAACTGATTTGGGACGATTTCTGTTCATGGTATCTCGAAATGATTAAACCTGCCTATCAGAAACCTATTGACAAAAATACTATTGATGCCACTATCGACATCTTTGAAAAACTTATGCAGGTATTGCATCCTTTTATGCCTTTTATTACCGAAGAACTCTGGCAACACCTGCGCGAAAGAAAAGAAGGCGAATCAATTATGATATCAACCATGCCGGAAGTTCAATCATTTGAAACAAGCTTTATTGAGAGGTTTGCTTATGTTCAGGAGGTTATTTCCCAGGTTCGTATGATTCGCAAAGAAAAAAACATTCCAAATAAAGAGTCCGTCGTTCTGAAAATTCGTAAAAACAACAACGAACAGCCCGACACGACTTTTGACGGAATTGCTTCCAAACTCTGCAATATCAGCGAGATTGAATATGTAGGCTCGAAACCCGATAACGCGCTCACATTCCTTGTAAAATCCACCGAATTTTATATTCCCGTTGGAAGCAGCATAAATGTGGAAAGCGAGTTAAAAAAACTCAAAGAAGAACTGAAATATTATCAGGGTTTTCTGGAATCTGTAAATAAAAAACTCAACAACGACCGCTTTGTTAATAGTGCACCCCAACAAATTGTTGATGCCGAAAAGAAAAAAAAGGAAGATGCCGAAAACAAAATCCGCATTATCGAAGAGCAAATCCGTTCGATGTAGTAGCGGGCATTTAACCACGGGTATAATATCCTGCGAGAACCATTACACACCAACCGCATGAAATAACCACCATAGCAATGGCACTAAGCATATTCGACGACAAATCCCTGATGCCAACTGAGCAGATGCTTGCCCAGGCATTGCAGGATTCTTATTTATGGTGGGACCAACTCAGGGCTTTTGTCATTAAGCATTACCCGCCGGCGATGGAAGAATGGAAACACTCCGGCAAGAATTACGGATGGGGTTTTAGACTAAAAGATAAAAAACGCGCCATTATATACCTTACCCCCGTTGACAGGTCTTTTCTTTTTTCCATTGTTTTCGGCGAAGAAGCCACGCAGGAAGCGCTGCAAAGTACAATTTCAGAAGAGCTCAAGGAAATTATTAGTACCGCCAGGGTTTATGCCGAAGGAAGAGGCATCCGCGTTGAAGTAAAATCAGCAAATATAATAAGCGACCTTCAACAACTTATTCTTATCAAACTCAAAAATTGATTTTTTCTTTTTGAGAACGTAGTCTTTTTATTCAAAAAAAGATTTCCAAAGACAAGAAAAGCGTGCCTGAAAATACTATCCGGCTTTTTTAATATCCCAATATCTCATAAGCATTGTTTATTTTTGTACAAAAAATAACAACAATGAAAATCTCATATAATTGGCTAAAACAATATACCGGACTGGATATTGACCCCGAAGAACTTTCGCTTATCCTTACCAACTGCGGACTGGAAGTAGAATCAATGGAACACGCGGGCATCGACAAAAGCCGCCTGGAAGGTGTTGTGGTGGGCTTTGTGGCCGAAAAAATCAAACACCCCAATGCCGATAAACTCAGTTTAACCAAAGTGGATATTGGAAGCGGAGAACTGTTGTCGATAGTTTGTGGCGCGTCCAATGTAGCGCAGGGACAAAAAGTTCTGGTGGCGACTATCGGAACCAAAATGATAACCCCGAAAGGAGAATTTGTCATACAAAAAACCAAACTGAGGGGTGAGATTTCCGAAGGTATGATATGTGCCGAAGATGAACTCGGGCTTGGCGAATCGCATGCCGGCATCATGGTTCTTGATGAACTTGCCCCTGTAGGGATGGCGGCTAAAGACTTTCTGAACATAGAAGAAGATTACACCTATGAAATAGGACTTACCCCCAACCGTTCCGATGCCACTTCTCATATAGGTGTTGCCCGCGATGTTATTGCCGTGATAAATTGCCAAAACAATTCGGAGAAAAAAACAATCATACCCGACCTCAGCAGTTTCAGAACCGATAACGCCAAATTGCCAATAAACGTGATTATTGAAGACCCTTTAGCCTGTCCTCGATACACAGGGCTTACCATCAGCGGGGTTCAGGTAAATGAATCGCCGGCCTGGCTGCAGGAAAAACTTAAAATTATCGGTCTGAGGCCAATCAATAATATTGTTGATATCACCAACTACGTGCTGTTCGAAACAGGGCAACCCCTTCACGCTTTTGATGCTTCCTGCATTTCGGGGAACACCGTAATAATAAAAAAACTGCCGCAAGGCACTAAATTTAAAACTCTCGATGGCGTTGAAAGGGAGTTGTCTGCTGACGATCTGATGATTTGCAACCGGGAAGAAGGCATGTGTATTGCCGGTGTCTTTGGTGGCGAAAAATCAGGTGTAACAAGCGAAACAAAAAATGTTTTTCTCGAAAGTGCCTATTTCAACCCGGTATCGATAAGAAAAACCTCTAAACGTCACGGCCTGAAAACCGATGCCTCGTTCCGCTTTGAACGCGGGGCCGACCCCAACATCACCGTATTCGCAATCAAACGCGCAGCCCTGCTAATCAAAGAAATTGCCGGCGGCGAAATTTCTTCGGAGATAGTAGACATATATCCTGAAAAAATCGCAAACCGTATTGTTGACTTTTCACTTGCTAGCCTCAACATTTGTGCAGGAAAAAATATTGAAAAAAATACCGTTACAAATATTTTAAATTCACTGGAAATTCAAATATTAAATTGCTCCGGCGATCTGCTTACCCTGTCGGTGCCGCCTTTCAGAACTGATGTTACGCGCGAAGCGGATATTATTGAAGAAATATTGCGTATATACGGTTATAATAATATCGAATGCAGCGAACGAGTGCATGCATCCTTAAGCTATGCCCCCAAACCCGACGCGGAAAAAACTCAGCATATCATTTCGGATTACCTCACCGCCAATGGCTTTTATGAAATAATGACCAACTCCCTGACAAAACAGGATTACTATAACAACAGCATCTTTTCACCCGAGCATCTTGTTCATCTGGTTAACCCCCTCAGCAAGGAGCTGAATGTGATGCGGCAAACACTTTTGTTCAATGGTCTGGAAGCAATTGCTTTCAACAAAAACCACAAAAATAATGACACCCTATTCTACGAATTCGGAAGGGTATATTTCTACAACAAAAGCAATACAGAAAACCATCTCGAAAAATACAACGAAAGAAAACAATTGGGAATATTCGCCAGCGGCAATATAGTAAAACCCAACTGGCACAGCAAGGAACAGCCTGCCGACCTGTATTTTATAAAAGCAATGGCAGTTAATGTCATGCGGAGAATGGGTATCGACATCAGCCAACTGAAAACAAAGGAAAACACTACAATGGATTTGTTCTCCTCACAAATTACTTACTATCATAATGAAGAACCCATTTGTGATTTGGGTAAAATTAATCCGGCGATATTAAAACAAATGGATATTAAAGACGAGGTCTTCTTTGCCGTATTAGAATGGGAAAAACTAATTTTTGATTTGCAAAAGCAAGTTGTAAAATACGTGGAAGTCAGCCATTTTCCGGAGGTTCGTCGCGATCTCGCCTTATTGATTGACAGCACGGTGAAATATTCGGAAATTGAACGTATTGCTTTTGAAACCGACCCGTCCCTGATCAAAAAGGTTGAACTATTTGACATTTATGAAGGGGAAAATATCGGGACAAATAAAAAATCCTATGCAGTCAGTTTTATTCTCCAGGACGAAGAAAAAACCCTTACCGAAAACCGCATTGAGGACACCATGAACCGACTCATTGGGGCCTATAAAAATAAACTTAATGCAACACTGAGATAATACTATGAGCTTTTTATTTGATTCTGTAGTATTCGGGCCTGTAAAAAGCCGCCGGTTGGGGGTTTCACTCGGATTGAATATCGTCCCTGCGCACATCAAATTTTGTACTTTTAACTGCATCTATTGCGAATGCGGGTGGACACAGGCCAGCGACGTAGAAAGCGGAGATTTTTTTACTCCTGAATTAATCCGCGAAGCGCTTGAAAACCGCCTGATTTCCCTTTCGCATGAAGGAATAACTCCTGATGCCATTACTTTTGCCGGCAACGGCGAGCCCACCATACACCCGCAATTTGACATCATTGTGGATGACACTATCGCATTGCGCAACAAATATTTCCCAAAAGCCCGGGTTGTGGTACTTTCCAATTCGTCTATGACAGGCGACCCAAAAGTGCTTAATGCCCTGCTTAAGACATACAACATCATGAAGCTCGATGCGGGCACCGAAGAAACTTTCCGGCTTATAAACCTGCCCAGAACCGGAATTACTTTGGCTCAAATTGTTGAAGACCTAAAGAAATTCAACGGAAACCTCATCATTCAAACGATGTTTGTCCGCGGCACTGCCGGTGACAAAATTATTGACAACACCAACCCATTAGAGCTTAATAATCTATTAAAATACATAACCGAAATAAATCCCAGAGAGGTAATGATATATTCACTCGATCGCCTGCCTCCTATGGCCCAACTGGAAAAAATCAGCAAAGAAGAATTGGAAATCATTGCCGAAAAAATCAGGCAATTGAACTATCATTGCAGCGTTTATTAAATTATGTGGTTACAAAACAAAGGGTATCTTATTAAGATTTTTGAATTCAACAATTTGGCCAGCGCTGCCGATTTTGCAGAAACTATTGAGCGGTCCGGAATTTTAACAACCCTCAAAGCATCATTGGCCGAAAAAAAACATTTTGTAACTGTAAAAATTAAGAGCAGGCACAACACTGATACCCTTTCCAAAAAAGAGCAAAAAACACTTGACGAAATAGAAGAAATTTATTTTCACATATAATCAGCATATGCTTAATTATGAGCCCAAAATATTACTCGCTTTTGGAGAGGCAGTAGCCGGGAACAACAAGATTTTTCGCTGGCTGGCCGATAACGGATATATGGAACTGGCCTCGCTGGCAAACTGTATCAATTCCGACAATGATGCTTTTTTCTGGCTGCTCAAAAACGGCTATCCTCAGCTTGCCATCCTCAGCAATGCCATGGACGGATACGAAGACGCATACACCTGGCTCAAGACAAATAACCTGAAATTTTACATAGTTTTTGCCGATGCCTGCCGCAATAAGCCCAAGGCCATTGAGTGGCTTAAAGCCAATAACCTTGAAGTTTTTGTACACCTTTCCAAAAAAATTTTTGATGTATTAGAGCAGCAGCGCCGCGACAATTATGACTACCATAAGAAAAGATTCAGATGATATCAGTTAAAAAAACATCACCGGAAAAATCAGGATTCAGTAACCCCGCACTTGCATTTTTTTGTAAAAAAATCATAGTTTAAAAGCCCGCTGTTGCAGTTCTGTCCGATACATTTTTCGAAGCCAACATATCCCTGACGGTTTTTTAATTAATTTCGCACAAAAAATGTCCTCCATGAAGCAATACAAATTTCTAAACACTTTTTCCGGCTGGATTGTTTTTTTTATTGCTTCAACCGTTTATATCCTCACATCAGAGCCAACAGCCAGCTATTGGGATTGCGGCGAATACATTTCCACTGCATACAAACTGCAGGTGGGACATCCTCCCGGAGCTCCTCTATTTCAACTTCTTGGGCGGTTCTTCTCCCTGTTTGCCTTCGGCGATGTTACGCTGGTGGCCAGGATGATAAACACCATGTCGGCTTTAGCAAGCGGTTTTACCATACTCTTTCTGTTCTGGACCATTACAGCACTGACCAGAAAAATCGTTTTCAAATCCGAAAAAATAAGTCTTCAGGAAATAATCACGGTGCTCGGCGCCGGCTTTGTGGGTGCCATGGCCTACACCTTTTCCGATTCGTTCTGGTTTTCGGCTGTCGAAGGAGAAGTATATGCCACATCTTCGTTTTTCACTGCCATAGTCTTTTGGGCCATACTAAAATGGGAAGAAGTTGCCGATGAGCCATACGCCAACCGTTGGCTCGTTTTTATCGCCTTTATGACAGGCTTATCCATTGGGGTTCATCTGCTCAACCTGCTTTGTATCCCTGCCATGACCATGGTGTATTATTACAGAAAAATCAAACATTCCAAAAAAAATATAACCATCGCATTATTGCTGTCGTTGGTTATTCTTGGATTTGTGCAATCAGGAATAATTCCCTGGACCGTAAAACTGGCCGGATACTTTGAATTATTTTTTGTCAATACCGCCGGACTTCCTTTCAATGCCGGCATAATTATATATTTTGTCCTTCTTATCATGTTTATTGTGCTTGGGCTGGTTATCTCAAAAAAAAGAGGGAAAACCATCCTGAACACCATAGTGTTATCCCTGGCATTTCTTTTATTAGGATATTCCTCATTTCTGGTACTGGTTATCAGGTCAAACGCCAACACCCCCATTAACGAAAACGCTCCCAAAGACGCCATCAGCCTGCTGAGGTACCTGAACCGCGAACAATACGGAGACTGGCCGTTATTGTACGGGCCTTATTTCAACGCACCATACGACAGCGAAGAGCCCTATGTTGACGGCAAACCCATATATGCCCGTGATGATGAACAAAAAAAATATGTGATTGTTGACCAAAACAAACTTAGCGAGAATAATTACGATAAAAGATTTTATACCTTCTTTCCACGTATGTGGAGCCGCAGCTCCGACCTGCATGCCAGAGGATACCAGACTTGGAGCAAAATGGATGGCACGCCGATAACAGTTACTTACAGAAATGGCTCACAGGAAATTATCAATAAACCTACCTTTTTAGAAAATCTCCGGTTTTTCTTCACCTATCAGGTAGGGCATATGTACCTGCGCTATTTTATGTGGAATTTTTCCGGACGACAAAACGACCAGCAGGGTTATGGCGGCCTGTTGAACGGAAACTGGATGACAGGAATAAAGTTCATTGATAATATCAGGCTTGGGCCACAGAATAATTTACCTGAAACGTATGCAAATACCAAGGGTCGTAATTACTTTTTCATGTTGCCCCTGCTGCTCGGCCTGATTGGTTTTTTTATCCAGCTAAACAAAGATTTCAAAGGTTTTCTGGTAGTGATATTATTATTTACTTTCACCGGCTTAGCCATCAACGTGTATCTCAATCCGGTGCCCTATCAGCCCCGCGAACGCGACTACGCCTATGCGGCATCGTTTTATGCATTTGCCATATGGATAGGGCTGGGAGTTGTTGGCATTAACCAGGCACTCCAAAAACTTAAAAAACTTTTTAAACCCGCCATCTTATCGTTGGTAGCTGTTGTATTATGTGTTGTGCTCGTACCCGTTCTCATGGCCAGTAAAGGCTGGGACGACCACGACCGGTCAAAACGTTATACCGCCAGAGACATTGCCTCCGATTACCTCAACTCCTGTGCTCCCAATGCCATACTCTTTACCCTGGGCGATAACGATACTTTTCCCTTGTGGTATGCTCAGGAAGTGGAAGGCATCCGTACCGATGTCAGGGTAGTCAATCTTAATCTGCTCAATATGGACTGGTACATCGACCAGATGAAGCATAAGGCATATAACTCCGACCCATTGCCGATTACGCTGGATAATAAAAAATATATCGCTTCCAAACGCGATTATATCTTTGTATATGAAGACACCAATCTGGTAAAACCCGGTACATACGCTAATCTCAAAGCGCTGGTTGATTTTGCCACCAGCGATGACGATGCGCTGAAAATCAACACCACCAGAGGAAAACTCAACTATTTTCCTACCCGAAAATTTTCATTGCCTGTAGATACTGCAATAGTGCTCAAAAACGGCACCGTGCCACCCGAATATACCGATTCCGTATTAACTGATATTTCCTGGTATTATGATGGAAACGTGGTTATGAAAAACGGACTCGCCGTCTTTAACCTGCTATCGGAATTAAACTGGAAACGTCCCGTATATTTTGCATCCACCACCGGCGATGATGCTTATCTGAATCTTCTGGACTACCTTCAACTGGAAGGCTTGGCCTACCGGTTGGTGCCCTACCGCTGTCATTCCATTGACCAGGAAACAGGGAGAGTAAATACCGGCATAATGTACGAAAATATGATGAACAAATTTGCTTACGGCAACATGGACGGGGATGGTATTTACCTTGATGAAACCAATATGCGCCTGACCAATACGTTCAGAAAACTCTTCTCGAGACTGGCTACAGCCCTGCAATACGAAGGAAAAACAGATAAAGCGCTGAAGGTCTGCGATAAATGCATCGAAGTAATGCCCGACAATAATGTGCCTTACAACCAAATGCTTTTGCCTATTATCAACGTGTATTACGAATGCGGACAAAAAGAAAAAGCCAATGCTATCGTCAGCCGACTCGGCCAATATTGCGAACAGGAACTCAGGTATTTCAGTCAGTTTAAAGGAACTCAGGCTGTATACATCTCTATGGAAAAAAATGACGCCATCGACCTGCTGAAAAAATTAATTCAGACAGCGAAAACATATAATCAAACTGCACCTGAAAAACAATTGAGCACTATCCTTGAAAAATATAACACGGCATCCAACTGACGGAAATTTATCTTCACTTTTTTGAAAAAATATTATTTTCTTTGTAAATTATTTCGGAAAGAATGTACCTGACCAAAACACCATTTTTATTACACAAACTATATTTTACTAACGATCTCTGGTGTATCGAAACTGACCACAACGATATCTACCTGACTTTTGACGACGGCCCTGAGCCCGAAGTAACCCCCTGGGTCCTTGACCTGCTCGATCAATACAATGCCAAAGCCACATTCTTTTGTGTAGGCAACAATGTCGGGAAAAACCCCGAGTTGTTTTCTGAAATTCTCCGGCGCGGCCACAGCATAGGAAATCATACCTACAGCCATGTTAACGGATGGAGATCCAATCTGTATAACTACCTGCTAAACGTTAAAAAGTGCAACCGGCACTTTAAAACCAATTTGTTCCGGCCGCCGTACGGAAAGATTTCGTCCAGACAACGCACCCTGCTGAAAAAACATTTCCGGTTGATTTATTGGACCGTCATCAGCGGCGATTTCGACAAGACTATCACGCCGGAGACCTGCCTTGAAAAAACCATTTCTTCGACCGAAAAAGGGGCTATCGTTGTTTTTCACGACAGTAAAAAAGCCAAGAAAAACCTCACCTTTGCCCTGCCGGCATTTTTAAAACATTTTCACAACAAAGGCTTTTCTTTTAAAGCCATTCCTTGCGAAATCGACAAACCCAAACTGGTACCTGTTCTCAATACCATATAAATCAATGAGCATCAAAACAGCAGAACGTAATTCAGGGGTACTTCCCGAAGACAACGTGATACACCACCGGCACCTGATTGCCTATCAGGAAGCCGCAAAACTTTGCCACGGAAGAGTGCTTGAGATCGGCAGTGGCGAAGGATATGGCATCAAAATACTGGCCCAGGGCGCTATCGAATACCATGCGGTGGATAAACATGCCACGCCGGTACCCCCGGAAGAAAAAAATGTTGTTTTCAGGCAAATGAACGTACCGCCCCTGGACGGTTTTGAAGATAATTATTTTGATATAGTGGTTACATTTCAGGTTATTGAGCATATTAAAAACGACAGTTTTTTTGTTTCTGAAATTTATCGTATTCTCAAACCGGGAGGCAAACTGATTCTCACCACACCCAATATTGCCATGTCGTTAACGCGTAATCCCTGGCATATCCGCGAATACACGTTAAAACAAATGCAAGGCCTGTTGGAAAAAAAGTTTGCCGATTTTGAAATCAAAGGTGTTTACGGCAACAAAAAAGTGATGGCCTATTACGAAGAAAACCGCCGTTCGGTAAAAAAAATAACACGTTTTGACATTTTGAAACTTCAGTATATATTGCCACGCCGGCTGCTGCAGATTCCTTACGACATAGCCAACCGTATCAACCGCAACAAACTCATGAAAAACAACAACACGTTGGTAGCCAAAGTGGTTACCGAAGATTTTTTCATTGAAAAAGCCAATGAAACGTGTTTTGATTTTTTCGTGATAGCGTGTAAATAGCATTTTTACTTTTTTCAACCCCTCGCAAACCGGCGGTATTGCCGATTTTTCTTGACTTTCATGCAAAAATGTAGTAACTTTGTATAAGAAGGAGGTATAAAAAAGTTTAAAAAAACTTTGTGTCATGAAAACCTCAGTAAATTATCTTGAGGATTTCATCTTCCAGCACAGGAACAGAGAGTATGGCGCCTATGTCCTCCGCAAAACTTACCTCAAAACACTTATTGTATCGGTAGTAATGGGTACCGGAATTTTAATTGCCGGAGTTTCAGGCATTTGGGTTGCCGACTATTTTAAAAAAAATATCGCTTCGCATGAACAAGAGCAGTTGTCGGTAATGTTAAGCACGGCTCCAAAGAAACAGGAGGTAGCAGAAATTCCGGAATTACCCACAACGGAAAAGCAAAAGACTATCACCTTCAGGCCGCCGGTAGTAGTTTTTACTGAAGAAGAAATTACAGAGGAACTTTCAGACATCGTGGACAAAACAGAAAATTTAAGCCCCATGGATACAGCGGCTGATACAGAAACTGTGATTGAAATTGAAGAAGACACACGTAAAACCAACGTAATAGAAGAAGAAGAAGAGAAGATAATACACACCTTTGTGGAAGAATACCCTCAATTCCCTGGCGGAGAAGCTGAAAGGCTCAAGTACCTGAACGATAACCTGAAATATCCGCAGGTGGCCAAAGAATCAGGCATACAAGGAGCGGTGTATGTGACCTTTGTGGTGGAAAGGGATGGCAGTATCACCAATGTCGCCATATTAAGAGGTATCGGAGGTGGCTGCGATGAAGAAGCTCTGAAAGTAATCCGCACTATGCCTAAATGGAATCCCGGAAGGCAAAACGGCAAAGAAGTACGGGTGCAGTTTAATATGCCGATTACATTCAAACTGATGTAAGTGTACAAATTGAAATTAAGACAGCCTCTTTTTGTTAAAATTTTCGTGTTTTTGGGGCCTTTATTCCTTTTTCTTTTACAAAATACCCGTTAACTGTTCAGCTAAGCATTAATACTGTTTTGTGGCTTTCACCCCCCTGATACTGGTGTATCATTGTACAAGCTAACAACAATGTATAACCCATAAAAACGCAAAGCCATGAAAACAACAGAAAAAAACCTCGATGACATCATTTTTGAAAACAGAAACAAAGATTACGGGGCTTATGTGCTTCGCAAAAATTACAACAAAAATATGATGTCGGCAATTATCATCGCCATAGTAATTTTCCTGTTCCTCGTTTCGGTGCC
>DAOOWO010000045.1:0-11716 GCA_035371225.1 Bacteroidales bacterium
TCTCAGGTAGATGTCAGCGATCCCTTGAAAATCATGATTCTGAACGCTGATTTCGGGAAAATAAAATATCTTGACAATAAACTTACGCTGAAAAAGGATTTTATACTCTTGTCCGACCTTGGTTATCCCAACGCAGAACTGGTTGCAGGTTCTTACGACAATGGTTTCTGGCTGTTCGACCCCCTGACCAATCAGGTGATACGTTACGACAAATATTTAAATGCCACTCATAACAGCGGTAATATTGCCGATATCACCGGGTTTGAAATAAACCCCGTATTTATGACAGAGGCCGACAATATTCTTTATCTGAATGATCCTCAACAAGGGATTTTTTTATTTGACCGGTACGGCACTTATCTTCGGCATGTGCCCATAAAAAATCTCAAAACTTTTCAGTTATTTCCTCCCCGGATTATTTTTTCAGAAGGCCATAATCTGAAAATGTTCGATATGAAAACTTTTGAAGAATCATCTTTAGGTATCCCCTGTGCCGATGATCCCCGGCTAATACTTTGGAATAACGAACGGGTTTATGTGTTAACCGATAAATCATTGCTGATCTTCCGGATGGAATAAATCCCCGGGAAAACCAGTAAATAGCCGTGAACAGTGACTTCAGGAAATTTCTATCAGCAACTCGTTTTTAGCTACCATTTGTCCTGAAACTACATATACTTTTTTAATTGTACCAACCACCGGTGCAATAATTTCATTATCCATTTTCATGGCTTCCAATATCAGCAATTTATCGCCTGGGTTTACCGCAGCACCTTTTTCCACAAATACTTCTTTAATTTTTCCGGGGATGAAAGAATACAGCTTTTTGTGGTTGGCGGGGTTATATGGTTTGCGATTAACATATTTCCGGGTATATAAGGTAGCATATTCTTCGCCCAGAACGGTGAGTTTCTGAAAATCGGGTTCGGTTTTTTTTGAATTTTTCATCTCAATGGATTAGAATGGTGGAATGCCGTGTTTTTTTACCGGCCGGTCTTCTTTTTTCTGGGCTGATATCTCCAGGGCATGTAGTATGAATTCCCTTGTTTTCAATGGTTCTATAACAGCATCAACATATCCATAAGCTGCTGCAACATAAGGGTTGGCGAATTTTTCCTTGTACTCTTCAATTTTTTTCTTGCGGGCCTCTTCGGGGTTTGGAGAGCTTTGTATTTCGGAACGGAAAATAATATTGGCTGCTCCTTCAGGCCCCATGACGGCGATTTCAGCCGTAGGCCAGGCCAGCACAAAGTCGGCCCTGAGGTGGTTGGAACACATAGCAATGTATCCTCCGCCATAAGCTTTACGCAGTATCACGGTTATCTTTGGAACGGTAGCTTCGGAATACGCGTAAAGAACTTTTGCTCCGTGGCGGATAACGCCGGCGTGTTCCTGGTCAATGCCCGGAAGATAACCCGGCAGGTCAACGAGGGTTACCAAGGGGATATTGAAAGCATCACAGAATCGGATGAAACGGGCCGCTTTGTCCGAAGAGTCAACATCAAGCACACCGGCAAGCACCATGGGCTGATTGGCTACAAAACCCACCGACTGGCCATTCATTCTGGCAAAACCAACCACAATGTTCGCGGCAAAACGTTCGTGTACTTCAAAAAAGTCAGAGTCATCACAGATTGCTTTGATGACGAGGCGTACATCATAGGGCTTTTTCGAGTCGGTAGGGAAAATTTCAGTCAGCTTAAAGACTTTGTTTTTAGGATTTTTTATCGGGAAGGGATCCGCTTTTTTTGTGTTATTCCAGGGAATAAACGACATCAGTTTTTTTATCTGGTCAAAACATTCGTTTTCGCTGGCAGCAAAAAAATGAGCATTGCCGGTAATTTCAGAATGTACGGCAGCCCCTCCCAGATCTTCCATCGAAATTTCTTCGCCCAGCACGGTTTTGATGACTTCCGGGCCGGTAATAAACATTTTGGAAATTTTGTCCACAACAAAAACAAAGTCGGTGAGTGCCGGAGAATAAACCGCGCCGCCGGCACATGGTCCCAGGATGACAGATATTTGCGGAATGACACCCGATGCCTGAGTGTTGCGGAAAAAAATTTCGCCATAACCGGCCAGAGAATTTACACCTTCCTGGATACGCGCTCCGCCGCTATCGTTAATGCCGATGCAGGGCACTTTGAGCTTCATGGCGTGATCCATAATTTTTGTTATTTTTTTGGCATGCATATATCCCAGAGAACCACCGGCAACGGTAAAATCCTGGGCATAGATGCAAATTGGAAAGCCATTGATGGTTCCTGTTCCTGTAACTACACCATCGCCGGGAAAGTACTTTTTGTCCATATCAAAATCTTTCCCAGCATGTTCCACAAAAAGGTCGTATTCATGAAAAGACCCCGAATCAAGCACTGCCAGAATACGTTCCCGGGCGGTCATTTTTCCGGTGGCTTTTTGTTTTTCGATGGCTGCTTCTCCTCCGCCTCGTGATGCGCCACGCATCCTGCGGCGGAGTTCTTCTGTTCTTTGTCGTAAAGTCGTCATGTTGTTAAAATATCCTTGTTATATTTAATATAATCCTTATTAAAACTTACAAAGGTATTCTTTTTTTTATGAGACTTCAGAGACTTTTTTGTTAACCAATGTTAAAGAGACAATGTGTTTTTTTTAAAAATAATTTATTTTTTTTGGGATAAATACAGGTCATTTTATTATGAATTTGAATCATTTAGCTTATTTTTGTTACTGATTTACCCGATGAAAAAATATGAATATCGAAGACATCAGGGAATATTGTTTATCAAAAAAAGGAGTAACGGAGTCTTTTCCTTTTGATGAATCCACACTGGTTTTTAAAGTACTGGGAAGGATTTTTTTGTTGACCGACCTGAAAAGTGAACTCAGTATAAATATCAAATGTAATCCCGAAATTGCCGTTGAATTGCGGGAAAGATATTCCTGTGTGGAACCCGGTTATCATATGAATAAAACCTGCTGGAATACAGTGATGATCGATGGCAGCGTACCCGACGAAGAGTTGTTCCGATGGATTGACCATTCATATGAAGAAGTGGTAAAAAAAATGACTAAAAAGCATAAGGAAACATTGGATAAGATATCATGCATGAGAAAAGTTTTTTTAACCGGATTATGCTTGTTTTGCCTGAACTTTGGTTTTACACAGAAAGTTCTGATACTTGAAAATTTAAACATTGGGAAGTCGTATAAATTTTTTGCCGGAGATGTAATCAGCATCAGAATAAATGACACTATCTCCAAAGTGTCGGGAAAGATCACAGAAATTCTGGATTCTTCAATAATTATTTCAAACCATGAGGCTTTTGATTTGAAAGAGATCGCTGTTGTTTATAAAGAAAGACGCGGAATTCAGATTGTTTCTTCATCGTTAATGGCTTTCGGAGGGCTGTTTTTTGTTCTGGATGTGGTCAATAACGTAATCAACGGAGACCGCCCCGTTGTAAGAGAGGATGTAACTTTGATATCGTCGGCTGTTATTGCCGCCGGAGGTATGCTGCAAATATTTGTAGCCCGGAAATGCGAAGTGGGCAAAGATAAGTGGCGGTTAAAAATAATCGACCAGATTCACGTTAAATAAAAATGAATATGCTTCAAGCCCAAAATTCCAAAGAAAAAAGGCTTCAGGTGAGGAGCTTTAGTCTGGAATTGTGGGCTTTGAAATTCTGACTTGGGATTTTTTTACCCAAAGAAATTTAAATATTATATCGTTGTAATCAGCTCTTTGATGATTGTCGTCATCTTAGGTTCTGCTTTATTAGCGGCCTGTATCACTTCTTCGTGCGACACTTCCACTATTTTGCCTTCCACACCGAGGTCGGTGATAATAGAAACCGCGAACACCGGCAGCTCCATATGGTGTGCTACAATTACTTCGGGAACTGTTGACATACCCACACAATCGGCGCCCACAGTCCTTACATATTTGTATTCAGCGGGGGTTTCGAAACAGGGCCCGGTAACAGCGGCATATACACCTTGCTGGCAGTGGATATTGTTTTTTTCTGCAATTCTGAGGGCCTTATTTATAAGGCCTTTGTCATACGCCACATGCATATCCGGAAAACGAGGACCGATTTCATCATCGTTTTTACCAATCAGCGGATTAGTAGCCATCAGGTTGATGTGGTCGGTAATAATCATGATGTCGCCTACTTCAAACGTAGGATTTACACCACCGCTGGCATTTGACAGCACCAGGGTTTTTATTCCGAGGTATTTCAGCACGCGTACAGGAAAGCCCACTTCTTTCATGGTATATCCTTCATAATAATGAAAGCGACCCTGCATGGCCACCACATTGATGTTGTTCAGTGTGCCGAACACAAGCTGACCTTTATGCCCCGACACAGTAGAAACAGGGAAATTGGGTATTTCGGCATACGGTATCACCGAGTGCACCTTGATTTCATTGGCCAGGTTGCCCAGGCCGGTGCCCAAAATGATGCCAATACTGGGTTCGAAGGAGGTTTTACTTTTAATGTAAGCAACGGTTTCATTGATTTTTTGCAACATAATCTACAATTTTATTTTCAAATATCTTTTTATCATTTTCTGAAAAACCCATCTCTACAGGGATGTAAAAAACCGGATAATCCAACAACTCTTTACCTGTATTTTGATGAGCCAGCCTCGAAAAATCCTTTTCAGTGGTAACGATGGCTTTTTTTTCTGTTGCAATATTACGAAATTTCCCTGAAATGGTTCGGATGTCTTTTTGTGAATACACATGATGATCAGCAAAGTGCATGATGTGAAGTTTTTTGCACACAGCCTCAAGCCGCGCAATGAGCGGCCCGGCATCGGCTATGCCTGTGAATAATAACAATTCAAAATCTTCTGTCGAAGACAAATTTTTTTGAAGCTGTTCTTTAAAAAAGGGCTGAAAGTTATTGTACACAATATACGAAAACAAAACCACCTGATTGGGCAATGGCCGCAGTTCTTTAATGATTTTGTTTTTTGCTGATTCCGGAAGTAGTTCAGGGGATTTGGTTACGATAATAATATCCGCCCGTTTGGCACCGGACCTGAACTCCCGCAACCTGCCTGCCGGTAGCACCATGTCGTGCGAATATAAATTATTGTATCGGGTGAGCACTATGCTGAGTCCGGGTTTTACACGCCGGTGCTGAAAAGCGTCGTCGAGCAGGATAACCGCTGGGGCAGGAACCCGCCTGAGGAGGTGGCTTATGCCTTTGACACGGTCTTCGCAAACAGCCACTGCCACATCATTAAATTTCCGGAAAAACTGAAGCGGTTCATCGCCTATGGTGGCGGCTGTAGCACTTGAGTCGGCCAGGATGTATCCCCTGGTTTGCCGGCCATAACCGCGGCTCAGTGTGGCAATGCTGATGGATTGCTTTTGCAACAGGCGGATAAGGTATTCAACGGTAGGTGATTTTCCGGTGCCTCCCGCGCTGATGTTGCCAACGCTGATAAGCGGCAGATCAAATGCCAGTGATGGCAGCCAGCCCCAATCGTAAAACTTGTTCCGGATAAAAGATAGGCTTCCGTAAATGGCAGAAAAAGGCAGCAAAAGTATTTTTAACAGTTGTTTCATCAGGCGTTGTCCTCCTGCCGGGTTATTGCATCATTAAGTGTTTGCAACCCATCAGTGTGTCAGGATGTATTTTTAAGATGCAAAAATACAAAAACAAACCGATTTCATAACGAAAAACGGCTGGCTATTGGTGTAATCTTTAGTATCATAAGATTTTTTATGCCGTTTTTAATCGTTTTTTCTTTTTTTAATTGAAAATATTAAAATGTGTACAAACTGTAGTAAAAAATTGTTGAAAACTTTAAGATTGGTAGTCAAAAAATTATAGATTTTCTTTGTTAAAAAATCAGTGCACCAAATAATGTTCACTAAATCAGTAATTTATACGGACAAAAATTGTTGAAAACTTTTTTTTGTGCAATATGGTGCAGTGTCGTGCAATGTTTATATCTTTACGCAGAAATTCTTCGTGACTGAAATCATGGAAAAACTATTAGGGGAATACGATTGCAAAATTGACGGTAAGGGCCGCTTAATGTTTCCTGCTGCCCTGAAAAGGAAGCTTCCCGAAAGTTCAGGATACCGTTTTGTGTTGAACAGGGGTTTTGAACCATGCCTGACACTATATCCGATAGAATCCTGGGAGAAAATTGTTCAGGATATCAGCAGTCTGAATTTATATATAAAGAAAAACAGGGACTTTTTAAGATATTTTTATCGCGGGGCCACCGAAGTGGAAATGGATGCAACCAACAGAATACTCATCCCCAGACGATTGTTTGAATATGCAAAAATTGAAAAGGATGTTATTGTATTTGCTTATGTTGATCGTATCGAAGTTTGGAACAGGGATATTTATGAAAAACTGCTGACCGATGCTCCCGGTGATTTTTCAGATCTTGCTGAATTGACCATGGGAGACCATCCATCAAAACCTCAGGAAGATGTACCATGATCCGGTATTGCTGCAAGCATCTGTTGACGGATTACTCATTAAACCGGGGGGGACTTACGTAGATGTAACTTATGGCGGCGGGGGGCATTCGAAAGAAATTCTGAAAAGATTACAAGGCGGACGGCTGTTTGCTTTTGACCAGGATGTTGATGCAGACGCCAATATTGTAAAGGATGACCGGCTTACCCTGCTTAATCATAACTTTCGTTATTTGAAGAATTTTTTAAAGTATCACCGGGTTATTCCGGTAGATGGCATCCTTGCCGACCTGGGAGTGTCTTCACACCAGTTTGACGTAGCCGCCAGGGGATTTTCGTTTCGGTTTGGGGCTCCTTTGGATATGCGAATGAACCAAAATCAGCAAAAATCCGCGGCAGATATTCTAAATGAATATACTCCCGCGCAGCTTACGAATATTTTCAGGCAATACGGCGAATTGTCAAACAGTGGTCAACTGGCAAACAGAATCGTAGCTTTTCGCAAAGAAAAAAAGATTATAACCAGCGAGGATCTGAAATCAGCTATCACCGGACTTATTGAAAAAAGGAACGAAGACAAATATCTGGCAAAATTATTTCAGGCCCTGCGAATTGAAACCAATAGCGAGCTTGACGCCTTAAAGGAATTTTTGATGCAAAGCCTCGTGGTACTTAAAAAATCTGGAAGGCTGGTGGTTATCTCCTATCATTCGCTGGAAGACCGGTTGGTGAAAAACTTTATGAAAACCGGAAATTTCGACGGGATACTTGAAAAAGATTTGTTTGGCAATACCAACACCCCTTTTGAACTAATCAGCCGCAAAGCGATAATTCCTGATGAAAAAGAAATTTCGCAAAACAAAAGAGCACGCAGTGCAAAACTTAGAATCGCTGAAAAAAAATAGTAATGGAAAAAAACGAATTTATCCCGGCTCCTGACGAAGAGCAAAATCCTACTCAAGGGAAGAAGAAAGACCGGAAGGATAAAAGGCAAAACCTTGGTTCTGTTTTCCGGAGTATTCTCAACGGGGAAATACTCACCCGGGAGGCTATGCTGAAACTCATGCCCTTCGGGCTTTTCCTTTGCCTTCTGGCGGTGTTATATATTGCCAATTCGTATAATTATGAAAAAAATATCCGTAAGACGACGCAGTTGCGCGACGAACTTATTGAACTGAAAGATGAATATATTACCACACAATCTGATCTGACACACGCCAGCCAACAATCCGAAATTGCTTTCCGGCTCGATAGCCTGGGAACCGGAATCAAAGAATCGGTGGTGCCCCCAGTGAAAATCCAGGACGAAAACAGCACAAAAGAATAACCGATGGACCAGAAGAACGATAAGAAAAAATCCATTTTGATGCGCGCCTATGGAATTTATTTCATGGTGTGGTTAGTCGCAATAGCCATTATGGTAAAAACATTTTCGTTGCAATTTGTTAATGACGATTATTGGAAATCGCAGGCTACTACCGAATCAACCCGGAAAGAAATTATTGAACCCACCCGCGGAAACATCTATGCCGAAAATGGCGAACTGATGGCCACCTCAATACCGTTGTTCCAGGTTAACCTCGACCTTGATTCCACCGCTATCCACGATACCGTATTTAATAAAAATGTTGATTCGCTGGGTATCTGCCTGAGCCTGTTTTTTGACAAAACGCCCAATAATAAACATAAATATATCAAAGAGCTGAAAAAAGCCCGGAAAAAATACAACCGCAATTTTTTGCTGGTGAGAAAAGCTACCTATGCCGAGCTCCAACAGATTAAAAAATTCCCGTTGTTACGACGCGGAAAATATGGCGGACTTGTTATTACCAAAAAAGAAAAAAGAATCAGACCCATAAAAAATTGTGCTGCCATGACCATAGGTTATGAACGTTTGGCCGAATATTTTGTGGGTATCAACCTGAAAGCCGGCAAGGTCAACAAGCAGCGTTTTGAACAGTATGTGGATACCCTGGCGGATTGCTTTTACAGCACATTTAATGATTATAATAAGTCTTATTATGTAAAAATTCTGAAAGAGAATTATGATAAACCCGTCTCGTCGGCGGCTATCACAAAAAGGATGAATGTGCTGCAGTTGGCCGAAGTCAAACGGTTCCCATTAATTGCCGAAGACACCGGCCGCATACTGAACATCCAGAAATTAACCCAATCTTACTTTGTGGGGCTCGAAGGTCACTATAAAGAGCAATTGCGCGGCACCAGAGGCGCTGTTTACCTGAAAAGAGTGGGGAGCAACAGTTGGAAACAAATCAGCGAGGAAGCCATGGTGGAACCGCAAAGCGGCTGCGACCTGTATACGGCCATCGACGTCAATCTGCAGGATGTGGCTCAGAGTGCCTTAAGAAAAAGCCTGGATACCACGCATGCCGACTGGGGCTGCGTAGTGCTTATGGAAGTGCAAACCGGTTACATCAAAGCAATAGCTAATCTTACCAAAGACAAAGAAGGCAATTATAAAGAGATGAGAAATTATGCGGTGGAAGAACTTTATGAGCCGGGATCGACCATGAAACTCGCCTCGGTAATTGCTGTTTTGGAAGATGGAAAATATGACACAAATCAAATTGTGCGTTCGGGCAGGATTCGTTATCCCGACTACAAGAAAGAAGTGGTGGACAGCCACGAAGAAGGCTATGGCAATATATCGATGGCCAAGGCTTTTGAAAAATCATCCAATGTAGGCATCACACAAATTGCCAGAATGGCATTTCTGAGTAAAGATAAAATCAAAAAATTTGAAGAGTATCTTAGAAAAATGGGCTTGAAAGACCGCTCAGGAATTGACCTGGACAATGAACCATCGCCCTATTTGCCAATTAAGTATGAAGACCTCACGGCGGCAGCGTTCGGATACTCCATAAAACTCACCCCGCTCCAGGTACTCGGCCTATACAATGCGGTGGCCAACAACGGTAAATATATGAAACCACAACTGGTCAAGGAGATACGAAGAAAAGGGGTGGTGGTAAAAAAGAATGAACCGGAAGTATTAATAAATAAGATTTGTTCTGATGCCACTTTGCTAAAAGTCCGTTCGCTGCTCGAAGGCGTGGTAACCAGAGGCACGGCCCGCAATATCAGGAAAGCCCCTTACAAAGTGGCCGGCAAAACCGGTACCGCCAGGATTTGGGATGAAGCAACCAGAGGGTATATTGACCGTTATATCGCCTCTTTTTGCGGCTATTTTCCGGCAGACGATCCTAAATATTCCTGCATAGTGGTGGAATACAAAATGCAGGGTGGCGAAGTGTACGGAAGCCAGGTGGCAGCACCGGTTTTTAAGGAAATCGCCGACAAAGTGTTTGCTACCAGAGTGGATATAAAATCCAAAGAATTGAAAATGCCCGATACCTTGTCGGCTCCCTTGCTGGATATCGCTTACCGTCAGGATGTGGAGGATGTGTACACCGGACTGAATGTAAACCTGATATTCAAAGGTGGCGCCTCCGACTGGGTTAGCACTACCCGTTCCGATGATTACAAGAGAATTTATGTAAACGACATGAATGTGAAAAGCTCAAAAATTCCCGATGTGAAAGGTATGACTGCCAAAGACGCTGTTTACCTGCTCGAAAAAGCCGGCATGGATGTCGTGGTTAAAGGTGTCGGCTGGGTAAAAGAACAAAAGAACAATATAGAAAACAAAAGCGTGGAATTAATCTTATCTATCTGATCAAAGAATGCAACAGCTACTGGAAAAAATATTATCGAATACCGGATTTACCGAAATATACGGAAAAACCGACGTCGCTATTTCGCACATTAGCTATAGTTCAAGGACGTGCACCGGCAACACGGTTTTTGTCGCGGTCAAAGGTGTGAGTACCGATGGCCACAAATATATTGATGATGCCATAAAACAAGGTGTCGCAGCAATAGTATGCGAAGTATTACCCGAAAAAATTAACCCGGAAGTAACTTATGTAAAAGTGCCCGACAGCGGCCTTGCACTGGGAATTATCTGCGATAATTTTTTTGGTCATCCTTCCACTAAACTCAAATTGGTGGGCGTTACGGGAACCAACGGAAAAACCACTATAGCAACTTTGTTGTACAACGCGTTTCGCGAAATGGGCTATAAATCGGGTTTGTTGTCAACCATTTGTTACAAAGTAAATGAAACGTTGTATCCTGCAACACACACTACGCCCGATCCATTTGTGATAAATAAACTTTTGTCCGAAATGGTGGAAACAGGCTGTGAATATGCTTTTATGGAGGTAAGTTCACACGCGGTGGTGCAACAACGCATTGCAGGACTCACATTTGCCGGAGGCATTTTTACCAATATTACCCACGATCACCTTGATTATCACAAGACTTTTGAAAGCTACATCGAAGCCAAAAAAGGATTTTTCGATCACTTGCCGTCGTCAGCCTTTGCTCTGACCAATATTGATGACCGTAATGGCGAAGTGATGATTCAAAGCACCAGGGCCAGGCGGTTTACTTATGGGCTGCGTCAGATGGCTGATTTTAAATGCCGCATGATAGAAAGTTGTATCGATGGTATGCAACTAAATATTGACGGGACCGATCTTTGGTGTAAATTGTCCGGAACTTTCAATGCTTATAACATTACGGCGATTTATGCTACGGCGATACTGCTGGGACAGGAAAAGGACCAGGTGCTAACCGTAATCAGCGGGCTTAATCCGGCTGAAGGACGCTTCGAAAGCATGAAAGATAACAATAACGTGGTTGCAATTATCGACTATGCGCATACTCCCGATGCCCTGAAGAATGTGCTGAGCACCATCAATCAGGTGCACCAGGGCGAGGGACGGATAATCACCGTGGTTGGCGCCGGTGGCGACCGCGACAAAACAAAACGTCCCGAAATGGGACAAATTGCCGCCGAAATGAGCCAGCAGGTAATACTTACCTCCGATAACCCGCGCAGCGAAGACCCCGGAAAAATTCTGGACGACATACTGGCAGGAATTGGTATCACGGAAAAGAAAAAGGTGCTGGTTATCGAAAACCGCAAAGAAGCCATAAAAACAGCTTATGTCATGGCACAGGCCGGCGACATCATACTTATTGCCGGCAAGGGCCACGAAAAATACCAGGAGATAAAGGGTGTCAGATACCCGTTTGATGATAAACAAATTATTAAAGATTTAATGGAAAAATAACATGCTTTACTATCTTTTTGACTACTTGGACAAACAGTTTAATTTCCCCGGGGCCGGAGTTTTTCAATATATTTCTTTCCGCGCCGCACTGTCAATTATTACTTCCCTTTTTATCTCA
>DAOOWO010000046.1:0-11589 GCA_035371225.1 Bacteroidales bacterium
TTCTATCAGGATTCACAACAAAGATTTGCAGAAAAAGATGTTTCAGGTGCTGGGATTTACCGATGAAGATGCCCAGAAACAGTTTGGTTTTCTGATGAATGCCTTTGAATATGGCGCACCGCCACATGGTGGCATCGCTTTTGGCTTCGACCGCATATGCGCCGTATTTGGCGGCTCCGATTCTATACGCGATTTTATTGCATTCCCGAAGAATAACTCCGGACGTGATGTGATGATCGACTCCCCGGCAAGTATTTCCGAGGAACAGCTAAAAGAATTGAACATCCGCCTGGGATAGCGGCTTTAGCGGAGGCAAGGTGTCATACCTGCCTTCTGAGCATAACCTTTATGGGGTAAGGATATTCATCCAGTACGATTTTTTTACAATGCTTTATACCTTACGGGCAATAGAATTGGTGCTTACGATTCCGGGCTTCATTGTAAATGTTGCGAAACATCTTCCTCACCGCGTAGCGGTTATGGTATTGTAAAAAACTACATCTGAAAACTTCTAATTCCTCGCAGGTGTTTAACATGATCGGTGGCTGAGGCTCTCGAAGCTACCGTAGTTATAGTGGCGCCACGCTGGTCTTGCGCTGGATTTTCAGAGGCCTCATCTCCGAAAGGAGTTGAAAAAATCATTACCGGCTGGTGGTGCAAGTGATATGATTGCGCACTGAACTAATACCAAATTGAAATATCAATTGGTACATTTGGGCGTATTAAGTCTTTTGAAGCTCCTGAGTACTGAAAAAGAATTATTAAGGCTAATTTTTTATAACTTTTTTCGTAATCACGCTATTTCCAAAACTCACTTTTGCGTAATAGAATCCTGAGACAAGGTCTGATATATTGATATCAGTTTTTGTTTGAGGATGGTTAATCTCCTTATGTATAACCAAAGACCCGTTAGAGGTATAAATCTCAACAACCTTTATGTCAGGACCTTCAATATAAATCTGGTTGTTAGCCGGTACCGGGTACAAAATTATTTTTTCGTCAAAATTACTTTCAGTAATCCCCGTTTGGTCTTCATATTTCCAAAAATCTTGCATACTGGAACCGGCCATCGTGCGCCCGCATCCAAGATAACCAGTTGTTCCTAGATTAAAACACATCATTGCATAGCGGTTTCCCCCAGGGAAGTCTGAAAGCTGTGTCCACGAATCTGTTTGTGGGTTATACCTCCAAAAATCACTATATCCACTAGTGGTATTGTATCCCATCCCCACATAAGCATATTGCCCGAGAACAAATCCTCCCAGTCCCATAGATCCATTGCCGGGATAGGATGTTTTTTGTGACCAGGTGTTGCTTGCTATATCATAAGCCCACATGTCTTTTAAATATACCCATGACGCGGCCCCGGTTTCGGAACGGCCGCCAACAACATAAATCACATCATTAATCAGAAAAGAA
The DNA here is from genome assembly GCA_035371225.1 of Bacteroidales bacterium. Taxonomy (GTDB): domain Bacteria; phylum Bacteroidota; class Bacteroidia; order Bacteroidales; family CAIWKO01; genus CAIWKO01. The sequence goes on from DAOOWO010000046.1 coordinate 1,420, forward strand.
AATGCCAGGTAACGTGCCTGTCCGGCAAATACAGCCTTCGCTGTCCATGAATCAGCATTGGCATCATATTCATAAAAATCAGTAAAGTAATCTGATATTCCCCCGCTGGCATCATGTTCTCCCAAACCCACATATGCTTTTGTGCCTGTTGCCTGTGCAATGGCTCCGTATCTGGTGGTGCCCGGGAAACTTGCTTTTTGTGTCCAGGTGTTGGAAGTGCCATTATATTGCCAGAGGTCATTGAAATAAACTGTATAATCCGACCCCATACATAAATAAGCATATTCGCCGATACAGAATCCACTGTGAGAGTATCGGTGTGAGGCAGTTAGGCTTGCTTTGGCAGACCAGCTATTGCTTGTCGGATTATATTGCCACCAATCTGCATAATTAATGGTGCTCGAGCCATAGAAACCCTGGCCGGCCATGCCCGTCCCCTGATACCCTATCCCGACCCTGCCGCAACTTCCTGAACCGGGATATCCAGCAAGTTGTGTCCACCCATTCTGAGAATAAGAAAATGAAATACTTGTGCAAAACGAAATCAGGATAACTAATACTTTTTTCATATCATTTATTTTTTTATTTATTTGTTAAACAAAGATAAAACAAAACTTAAAAAAACAAAAAATTATTTTTTTAAAGATGTGATTATTTGCAACAGATAATAACTTATTAATAATCGGCCTGCTGAAAATAAGGTAATTCAATGCCTCCAGCCAAGAAGTGGTTTGAAAATCAATAGCGGCAGAGCACGTTGGCTGAGGTTTTCGAAGCCGCCGTGTTCTATTGCGGCGCCAGGAATGAAGGTGCGTTATCTATGCAAACACTGGTATTGCCACTGTCAATAATGAATAAAAAAAAACACCTTAGCACAAGCTAAGGTGTTTTTGATCTTTTTCGAGTTTATTTTTAGTTGTTTCCTCTTACTTTTTCTTCGATGGTCTTGTCGATCAGGATACGTCCGCAGTATTCGCAAACAATGATTTTCTTGTGCATTTTTATGTCGAGCTGGCGCTGAGGTGGGATTTTGTTAAAGCATCCACCGCAGGCATCACGTTCTACTACTACTACGGCCAGTCCGTTTCGGGCATTTTTCTTAATACGCTGATAGGCTAAAAGCAGACGATCTTCAATGTTCTTTTGATTTTCCAGATGTTTTTCCATCAGTTTCTTTTCTTCTTTTTCTGTTTCGGAAACAATATCTTCAAGTTCCAGTTTCTTTTGTTTCAGGTCGTCTTTTCGTTCTTTGAGCAACTGTTGGGTTTCTTCAATTACCCTGTTTTTAAGTTCCAGTGAATAAGTGGTTTCTTTGGTTTTCTTTTCGCAAAGCTGGATTTCTAGGGTTTGAAATTCTATTTCTTTGGTCAGTGCATCGTATTCGCGGTTGTTTCTGACGTTCATCTGTTGCGTTTCATATTTTTTTATTTGTGCCTGATGTTCTTTGGCCGCAGCTTTTATTTCTTTTATTTCGGTTTCTAATTCTTTTGTTTCAACCTCAAAATTTTCGAGACGTGTTTCCAGGCCGGCTATCTCATCTTCAAGATCCTGAACTTCCAAAGGTAATTCGCCGCGGATAATTCTTATTTTGTTGATTTCGGTATCTACTATCTGAAGGTTGAACAAGGAAACCAGTTTCTTTTCGATGGAAAGATCTGCTTTGTCATCTGCTCCCGGAAATAGCTGGGCTGCTGGTATCTCTGTGATTGTCTGGGGCTCGGGTTCTTTACCAATGATTTTTTCTGCCTTGCTTTTCTTTGCCGGTTCTGACTTTGGGGTCACCTGTTTATTATCTATAGGGGTGGCTGTTGTTTTTACCGTTTCTTTTTTAACAGCAGTTTTTGCAGCAGGCTTTTCCTCAGCAGCTTTGCTTGTTTCTTTTTTGGATTTTGCCTGAACAGCGTTACCTTTTGTAGTTGACTTTGCCATAAATTATTAATTTATAAGTAATTTACCGGATTCGTATTATTATCTGAAAATGAAAATGCAAAAGTAGGAAATTTTTTTGTTATGATTGAGGCAATAAGTTCTGTAGAAAAAATTTCCGATTCATAATGACCCACATCGGCCAGTACTATTTTTTCATTAAAGAACTCGTGATATTTAATATCGGAAGTAATCAGGATATCTGCATGGTTTTTTATGGCTGTTTTTATTAAAAAACTACCGGAGCCGCCGCAAAGGGCAACTTTGCGGATAGTGTTGCAGGCGGTTTTATTATACCGTATGCAGGCCGTTTTAAAAACATTTTTTACCAGGGCCATAAATTCGGTGATATTGGTATCCTTTGGCAGTTTACCTATGGCTCCGGAACCGGCCCTTAGGTATTCATTGTCGAGAGGATAGATATCATAAGCAACTTCTTCATAGGGGTGCGATTGCAGCATAGCCTGAATAACCTGTGGCCTGAAGTAGTCGGGGAATATAGTTTCTATGCGGATTTCAGGCTCAAAATGGAGTTGGTGGTGTTGGCCCACATAAGGCCGGGCATTTTCTTCTGCTTTGAAGCTTCCGGCACCGTTGGTATTAAAACTGCAGGAGCTGTAATTGCCAATCTGACCGGCACCAGCCGAAAAAAGAGCATTCCTGACTTTTTCTGCATGGTCAACCGGACAGAAAACCACTAATTTTTTCAGGAGATTTTTGGAGGGTTCCAGAATTTTAACATCCTGTAATCCGATTTTGCCGGCGACAAACATGTTTAAGCCCTGATAATTATTGTCCAGGCAGGTATGAGCACAATAAATGCAGATATTATTTTTTATTGCCTGTTCTATAATTCTTTCGCTAGCATTGGCGCCGGTAATTTTTTTTATTCCCTGAAAAATCAGGGGATGGTGCGAGAGGATAAGATTGCAGTTTTTTTCTACGGCTTCTGCTATTGTTTTTTCAGTGATATCAAAGGCAATGAGTGCATTGGTAAGTTCCTGCTGTATATTGCCCACCTGCAGGCCGCAATTATCATAAGATTCCTGTAAATCAAGCGGGATAATCTGTTCAAAATATTCAATGACCTCAAAAATATTCATTCGAGCCGTTTATTCTACTGTTACTGATTTGGCAAGGTTACGGGGCTGATCCACGTTGCAGCCGCGCATTACGGCTATATGATATGATAGCAGTTGAAGAGGCACCGTGGCAAGTAAAGGGGTAAATATCTCGTCGCATTCGGGAACTTCAATTGTATAATCGGCAATTTTTTTCACATGCACATCTCCTTCGGAGACTATGGCAATGATTTTTCCTTTTCGGGCTTTTACCTCTTCTATGTTGGTGATAACTTTGTCGTACACATGTTGTTTGGTGGCAATGACCACTACAGGCATCTCCTCGTCGATGAGGGCAATGGGCCCGTGTTTCATTTCAGCGGCAGGATAGCCTTCGGCGTGTATGTAGGATATTTCTTTAAGTTTTAAGGCGCCTTCCAGAGCTACCGGGAAACTGTATCCCCTGCCGAGATAAAGGAAATTCCGAGCATCTTTAAATATTTTCGAAATGGTTATGATCTGCTCGTTTACTTTGAGTGTTTGTTCAATTTTGTCGGGAATCAGTTCCAGTTCGTGAATGAGCTGATGAAAACGTGATTTTGATATGCTGCCTTTTCTGTCGGCAATCATCAGGGCCATCAATGTCAGGATGGTTACCTGTGCGGTAAATGCTTTGGTAGAGGCAACTCCTATTTCGGGGCCTGCGTGGGTGTATGATCCTGCGTGAGTCATTCTTGTGATGGTTGAACCCACCACATTACATATGCCGATGATAGTTGCATTCTTTGATTTTGCCAGTTCGATGGCTGCCGCGGTGTCGGCAGTTTCGCCCGATTGCGAAATGGCAATTACCACGTCATTTTCATAAATTACCGGGTTGCGATAGCGAAATTCCGAAGCATATTCAACTTCCACCGGTATGCGTGCGATATCTTCAAAAAGGTATTCTCCAACCAGGCCGGCGTGCCACGAAGTGCCACAGGCAACAATAATTATCCTGTTGGCTTTTGTCATCTTTTCGATATAGTCCAGGATGCCGCCCAAAGAAACCCTTCCGTCTTGGGCATTGAGCCGGCCGCGCATACAATCTCTTACCGAACGGGGCTGCTCATAAATCTCTTTTAGCATAAAATGGTCGAAGCCGCCTTTTTCTATTGCGCTCAGGTTTAGTTCGAGCTTCTGGATGTAAGGAGTCTTGTCGACATTTTTGATGGTAGTTATTTTCAGGTCTTCGTTACGGCGGATAATCGCAATTTCTTCATCATTCAGATAAACAACATTTTTGGTGTATTCTATGATGGGCGTGGCATCGGATGCCACAAAGGTTTCTTTGTTGCCGATGCCGATAACCAACGGGCTGCCCTTTTTTGCAGCGATGAGCATATCGGGATTTTCCTTGGAAATTATTACAATGGCATAGGCTCCGATAACCTGATTCAACGCCAGTTGTACTGCTTTTACCAGGTCCACTTTCTCGTTATTACGAATTTCGTCAATGAGATGAATCAACACTTCGGTATCAGTATTGCTGTGAAAAATGTAACCTCTGCTGATGAGTTCTTCGCGCAAGGCGGCATAATTTTCAATAATACCGTTATGTATCAGCGCCAGGTCGTTGGAGTTGGAGGCATGGGGATGAGCGTTGGCATCGGTGGGTTCACCATGGGTGGCCCAACGGGTATGGGCAATGCCGATGTTGCCTGTCAGGTTAACCTTTTCTGTTAATTTTTCGAGGTCGCTGACTTTGCCTTTGCTTTTAAACAGCTTCATTTCTTTTTCCAGGATGGCTATTCCGGCACTGTCGTAACCTCTGTATTCTAAGCGGTGCAACCCCTTAATCAATATAGGGTATGCTTTTTGGGGGCCTATATAGGCTACAATTCCACACATGCGTTAATCTATTTTTGTATAAATGATTTCCAGTCTCAGATTGTCCTGCGACCGTTTATTTCCTTTTAAAACGGCTCTGTTTGATTTAACGGCGCTGCCCGAAACCACCAGATTTAATCCCTTGTCCTCAAAAGATCCTCTCAGCAGGGCATCTTGTATGTGTTGCCCGATATTGAACCGGTATTCTTTTGTGGTGGAAGAATAGGAGCCGCCATAATAGGCATCGCCATAAGAATAATCGGTCAGAAAGCTCATGGTGCCGTTGGCGTTGGTCTTTGACAGAATGAGTTTTTCGGGAGGAGCAAAATCGCCGCTGGCTGTTTCATCCAGTTTTACTACTAATTCAGCTTTTAAAATGGAAATCCTGCCGTTTACACTATCTGTTAAAAGATGTTTCAGGCCAAGGATGCCAGGGAATTTTAGTTTTATTTTTGTACCGGCCATTGATTGCACATACAAAAGGCTGTCGCCAAGCGTGGTGTCTCCGGCTATTTGTTGCTTAAGCAGCGGATCGGCTGATGCAAAATTCTTATGGTCGAAACTGTTGAACCTGGCACAGTAGCCATCAATAACAAAGTTATAAGCAGCGGTGTCTGCATCGTTGTGGTAATAAAGAGAAAGTTTTGTGATGGATGACAAAAAGTTAAAGTATAAAATACAGCCACCGGAAGACATTTGTTTGGTGGAGATGTATAATCCTTTAAAAAACTTCAGAAAGTTAGAATTGTCTGAAAGGTAAGAAGATCCTGAGGCGTCAACGAATTTTTGCCCAAACGATTTGTTTAATTTTATTCGCAGATGAGGCGGATATTTGGTGCTTCCTATTAGGACACTGTCTTTAAGATTGGGTTTAAAACTGACATTGGCCAGATTTTTCTTATACACGCCCATCACATCATTTGAATAATAATTGTTGGAATAATATAAGTCGTCGGCAAGCTCAAATACGTTTAAGGTAAGTGTAGAAGCTGTGTCGCCGTAAAAGCCCTGATAAGCCATTGATAAAACAATGGAGTCGCACACAGGGTTGTTGCCAAAACTTACGGCAGTGGTGGTAAGTACAAACTGGGAATACGCACCGGCATTGGTAGTGCCAAAAACAGGGTCGGTATAACTGCCAATAAGGTTATAGGTTACCTCATCGGTTCGGAAGGAGTCTTCTTTCACGGTATAGGCAATCACCGGGATAGTGTCGGTAAAAAGAGCCCCCATAATGTCTTCGGTGGGTTGGATGTTGAGACCTAATTCTTCATTCTTATTGCAGGCGGAAAGCAGAACAACAGAAAAAAACAGAAATAAGGCGGCACGGGTTTTAATTCGGTAGTTTTTCAAAAACGTAGGATTTAATTATTTTACAGCATCTTCGTTAATCAGTTCATCAACCAATTCGTCGTAAAATAAGCTGTATGCATTGATGTATTTGTCTTTTGGCTGAAAAGGCAACATGGGCTTATTGGATTTTTTTGCATAAGCCAGCACCTCACTGTTAATTTTTTCAGAACCTTGAATGATGGCATCACTGAAGTCAATCATGCCTTTCATCATTCCCAGATAGTCCAGACTTTTATATTGTTTGATGTCTTTGTCGGACACCCCGTCGTGTTTGAGCTTTTTTATGGATTCCTTGGTAAAATTGCTTTTAAAGTCATCATCGTAAAGCGAACAGACAATTTTTGTATCAGCGAATAAAGGGTTGTTTTTAAAAGCTGTTTTGATAAAGAAAGGCACCAGGCTCGAAAACCATCCGTGCACGTGAATGAGGTCGGGCGACCAGCCAAGTTTTTTCACGGTTTCGATAACTCCGCGGGCGTAAAATATTGCCCGTTCGTCGTTGTCGGAAAAGAACGTGCCGCTTTTATCGGCAAAAGTGGATTTGCGCTGGAAATAATCTTCGTTATCAATAAAATATACCTGCAGGCGGGCAGACTGGATGGAGGCTACTTTAATGATAAGAGGGTGGTCGGTATCATCAATGATAAGGTTCATTCCTGAAAGCCGGATAACTTCGTGAAGCTGGTTACGTCTTTCATTTATACATCCAAAACGAGGCATAAATGTTCTGATTTCTCTTCCTTTTTCCTGTATCCCCTGCGGGAGTTCCCGGCAAATCTGGCCCATGTGACTATCGTTCAGGTAGGGAACAATTTCTTGAGCAACAAACAGCACCTTATATTTAGCCATAAATTATATTTTAACTGAATTCAGTTTGCAAAAATACGAAAAATTTACCAATTTATTATTCAAAACCAAGCCTTTTTAGTTTTTTTAAATACTGATTCCTGATAAAACCATCGTTAAATGTCCGTATGTAGTTGTAATTTGTTATAGTATAATTCGCCACCCTGCTAATGATTTCTCTGAAATTCTTGCGTATTTGGTGGAGCACATATTTTGACACCCGGTGCGTAAATTAAAATACACCTGAAAAGGAATAACTATATTTGCCAAATTTTTTTTCATGAAGGTTTTTTCATACATACCGGAAATTAAGGCATACCTGCATTCGCAAAAAAAATTGCAGTGCAGTATTGGTTTTGTGCCAACAATGGGAGCACTGCATGCAGGCCATCTTTCGCTGATTGAGAAAGCAAAAAGCGAAAACGATATTTGTGTCTGCAGTATTTTTGTCAACCCAATACAATTCAACAATCTTGAGGATTTAAAAAAGTATCCCGTCCAGAAGGATCAGGACCTGGACCTGCTCAGGGAAAAGGGTTGCGATGTAGTCTTTTGCCCCGAAAACAAGGAGATGTACCCCGAAGCTGTAGAAGAATCGTACGATTTCGGCCCGCTCGAAAAAATGATGGAAGGGGCTTTCAGGCCGGGACACTTCAATGGTGTGGCTGTAGTAGTAAAACGATTGTTCGATATTGTAACGCCTGATAAGGCTTATTTTGGTGAAAAGGATTTTCAGCAGCTACAAATTATCCGGTCGCTGGTAAAGCAGAAAAAATTGCCAGTGACCATAGTCGCTTGCCCGATAGTGCGCGATGTGGACGGGCTGGCGCTGAGCTCACGCAATGCCTTGTTGACCGAAGAACACCGCCGGATAGCCCCGCAAATAGCTGCACTGCTGCATGAGTGTTCGCTTTTGGCCGGCGATTTATCCGTAGCACAGCTAAAGGCTTACGTCCAACAAAATATTGCAGCTACTCCCGAATTTGTCCTTGATTATTTTGAAATTGCATGCGAAGAAACCCTGCAGCCCATAGAAACATGGGCTGAAGCCAAAAAAATCAGAGCTTTTATTGCCGTTTATCTCGGAAAAGTTCGTTTAATCGATAATATCGGAATTAATTTGTAACTTTGTGCCACCATGTTTATCGAAGTATTAAAATCAAAAATTCACAGGGTAAAGGTTACCCATTCAGAGTTGAACTACATTGGCAGCATTACCATTGATGAAAATCTTATGGAGGCCGCCAATATCATCGAAAACGAACGGGTTTACATTTTTGATATCAACAATGGTGAACGTTTCGACACCTATGTTATCAAGGGGAAGCGGGGCAGTGGTACCATTGGAATCAATGGCGCTGCAGCACGTAAAGTAATGGTGGGCGACCTTATCATTATTGTTTCCTATGCCAGCATGGATAGCGAAGAAGCCAAAACTTTTTCGCCTGTAATAATTTTTCCTGATTCAGCCACCAACCAACTGAAGTAATAATTTTGAAAAAGAAGATTTTTTCCATCCTGAAAATATTGTTGTTTTTCGGCATAGGTATATTTTTTATCTGGCTGTCGGTCATCAAATTAGGTCCCGAAGACAAAAAACAAATTTTCAAATCCTTTTCCGAAGCCAATTACTGGTGGCTGGTATTATGTTTCGTGCTGGGCCTGATCAGCCATGTGCTGCGTACCCTGCGCTGGGAACTGCTCATTGACACTGTCGGGTATAAACCCCGCTTCTGGAATACGTTTTTAAGTTTGATGATAGGGTATTTTGCTAATCTTGCCATCCCGCGGCTGGGAGAGATAACCCGTTGCACCATGCTCGCCAAATACGAAAAAGTGCCTTTTCAGAAATCTTTTGGCACCGTTATAGCCGAAAGAGGGCTTGATGTGGTAACCTTTGTGATTTTGTTTTTTATTAACCTGCTGATACAATATAAGGCTATTTCGGGTTTTGTGTACGAGAAAATTTATTTTCCGCTGTCAGAAAAGTTTCAGTTTATTGGCAAAGGATATTTTCTTTACGGCGCGATAGCACTATTGGTGTTAATCCTGTTGTGCATCATTGTTTTTAATTCGAGGTTAAAGAAATTCAAGCTTTACAATAAAATCGTCAATGTAATCAAGGGCTTCTGGGATGGCCTTAAATCGCTGGCTCTGGTAAAAAAACCATTTACCTTCATTTTATACACCTTGCTTATTTGGGTGGCTTATTTCACGATGACATATGTGTGTTTTTTCAGTTTGGCAGCCACCAGCCATACGCCTATTGGTGCGGTAGCTTCGGTTTTTGTTATGGGAACCATAGCCGTGATGGTGTCGCCGGGCGGCATAGGGGCATATCCTGCTTTTATCGAAGCTACGCTGACCTTGTACGGTGTTCCGGTGTTTACTTCGCCAAATCCGGTGGGCTTGTCGCTGGGGTGGCTGATATGGGGCGCACAAACAATCATTATCATTTTGGCGGGAGTAGTGTCATTGATATTGCTGCCCGTATTAAATAATAAGAATGACAAGTCTCGAAATAATTAAACAAAAGATTTTTTTTACTGCCGCAGCGTTCGAAAAACAACTGGAATACTATCGTTTTAAAAAATTTAAAATGGTTTTTACCAACGGCTGTTTCGACATTATGCACCTCGGACACATTGATTACCTGTCAAAAGCCGCCGACCTGGGCGATATCCTTATTGTTGGATTGAACAGCGACTTTTCGGTAAAAAAAATTAAAGGTGCTGACAGGCCCATTATTGATATCAACTCCAGATCAGCTCTGCTGGCCTCCTTATCGTTTGTCGATGCCGTGGTGATTTTTGATGAACCGACTCCCTTGCACTTGATTCAGTTTATTTTGCCAGATATTCTGGTAAAAGGCAACGATTATACTGTGGATAAAATCGTGGGAGCTGAAGAGGTTATAAATAAAGGCGGGGAAGTGGTGACTATTGAATTGGTAAAAGGCTATTCCACAACACTTATCGAAAAAAAAATATTGAAAAACCAGGAATAAGGGTTTGTATTTTAATAAATAATAAGTAGTTTTGTGGTATAAAAAATAAAACAATGAAAACTTTCCGACTACTCATTTTCTTGTCTGTAACAATTATAGGTATTGTTT
>DAOOWO010000047.1:0-11525 GCA_035371225.1 Bacteroidales bacterium
TTCCCGTTTCGGTAGCAACTATATATTTTTTATTATCATCTTTTTCAATAAATTTCAGCATGGCAGCCGTAGAGCCTATAAAATCTGCAAGTTCCAATATCACCGCCCGACATTCGGGATGAGCAATCAATTTGGCATCAGGATTTTTTATTTTCAAGCGGATAATTTCTTCCTGTGTCAATTGCTCATGCACTTTACAGGACCCATTCCACAAAACCATATTGCGGCCGGTAAGTTTATTGATATAGCTACCCAGGTTTTTATCCGGAGTAAAAATTAACGGCTGGTCTTTGGGTATTGAATTAATAATTTTAACGGCATTTCCCGATGTGCAGATAATATCTGACAAGGTTTTTACTTCGGCAGAACAATTTATATAGGATACTACCATGTGACCAGGATGCTGTTGTTTAAATTTTTTTAAATCTTCATAAGAACAGGAATCTGCCAGTGAACATCCGGCTTCCAGATCGGGCAACAACACTTTTTTATCAGGATTTAAAATTTTTGCTGTTTCGGCCATAAACTTTACACCGCAAAAAACTATTATTTTTGCATTAGTACTAGCAGCTTTTTGAGATAAGCCCAAGCTATCTTCTACATAATCCGCCAGGTCCTGTATCTCGGGAATCTGATAAAAATGAGCAAGAATTACTGCATTTTTCTGTTCTTTGAGTAATGAAATTTCTTTTTGGTAATTCATGATTTTTCAAAATGTTTGCAATAATACGACGTTTTATTTTTACATTATTTTTTCTTCAATAATAATAATTTATTTTTTTTAAAATTTATCATTATTAATAAAAGCTGTTAATTGTGTTTAAAATTTTTTTTCTACTGCTTTTTAAATTGAATTATTAAAAGTTATTAACACGATAAAAACAATAAATTTACAATAAAATATTCAAAATTAAAAAATTAAAAAAATATCAACAGTATATTGAAAACATTTTCATTTGATAAAATTTGATTAATTTTACCTTGAAAACTTGTTGATATTTATTGAAAACATCACTTTTTATTCACCGAAAAAAAACATCAAATGATTATTAACATCAAAGTAGTTTTTTTAACAACGAAATTGTTTAAAACGTAGTATTTTTATTATTAGACGCTTATAAATACCCAAAAAAATTAAAAGCTTAAAAATTAGTTAGATAAATAAATTATAAAGTAAATACTTTTCAACAACTCAAAAATGGATCAAATAATAGGAATTGGATGCGATCATGCCGGTTATGAATTAAAAGAATATCTGAAAGAAAATTTAATTGCTACAGGCCGCAAAGTAAAGGATTTCGGAATTTTTAAAATGGAAAGAGCCGATTATCCTGATATAGCACACCCGCTGGCTCATGAGGTTAATACAAATCAACTGGAAGTGGCTGTTATTATTTGCGGTACAGGAAATGGCGTAGCTATCACAGCCAACAAATATTTAAATGTACGGGCTGCTTTGTGCTGGAATACCGAAATTGCGGCTTATGCACGTAAACATAATGATGCCAACATTCTGGCGCTTCCTGCACGTTTTTTAAAAAGACGCAGGGCATGGAAGATTTTGCGCAAATTTTTATCTACTAATTTTGAGGGTGGCAGACATGCTGTGAGAGTCGAAAAAATTAAAAATATTTTAAACTGACATGAACGAAAAACATAAAGATTTTCTTAAAAAGGCCGAAATAAAAGCCTTTGACAAAAATCACCGGAAAATAATAAATCATAATATCTCAAAATATGATGCCGCGGTATTAAAAGGTAAGCAACAGTTTTCAAATCTTCCTGTGGCCCGTCAACGTGTGTCATTTTTAAAGCACCGGGCTATTAATAATCTGGAGAATCACCTGAAGGAATTTGAATACAATTTTGTGAAAAACGGAGGCAAGGTAATTTGGGCTACCAATGCCGCCGAAGCTGCCGAAGAAGTACTGAAAATTTTTATTAAAAACCAGGTTAAAATGGCCGTAAAATCAAAATCTATGGCCACGGAAGAAATAGCACTGAATCATAAACTTGAAAACAATAATATTGAATCGGTAGAAACTGACCTGGGTGAGTACATTGTTCAGATTGCCGGCGAAAAGCCTTACCATATCATTACTCCGGCAATGCATAAATCCAAAGAAGATATAGCCAGGCTGTTTCATGAAAAATTCAATACGCCCGAACAAAGTACACCGGAGGAATTAACGGCTTTTGTAAGACAACTTTTGAGGGAAAAATTTACATCAGCCAAAATTGGAGTTACGGGAGCTAATTTTATCCTGGCCGATATTGGCGGCATAGCGCTTACCGAAAACGAAGGAAATGCCCTGATGACCGTTTCTTTTCCCCAAATACATATCGTTATCGCCGGCATAGATAAAATTATCCCTTCAGTTAAAGACCTTGCCCTGCTTTGGCCTGTTTTGGCCAGCCATGGGACGGGGCAAAATATCACTGTTTATAATTCCATAATCACCGGCCCCCGAAAAGAAAACGAAACCGACGGTCCCGAGGAAATGTATGTTATATTGCTCGACAATGGCCGTACCAACCTGCTGAATCAGAAACAACAAAAATCAGCGCTTACCTGTATCCGTTGCGGTGCCTGTTTGAATGCCTGCCCCATTTATCGTAACATTGGTGGACATACCTATGAAACAGTGTACAGCGGTCCTATTGGGTCAATTATTACACCTTATATGCACGGATTAAAAGAATACAAACACTTGAGTTTTGCTTCGTCATTATGCGGCAAATGCACTGAAGTGTGTCCGTCTGCCATTAAATTACACAAACTGTTGTTGTACAACAGAAGAGACACTGTGAATCAAAAAATGTACGGTATTTCAGATACTCTTTTTCAATTTGGATGGCGCACCATGATGTTGAACCGTTGGATTATTGACAAACCAAATGCAAAACTAAAAAATACAGCCATACGCTTGTTTGCCAGGTATAGCTGGGGAAAACGAAGAGACCTGCCCCTGATAAAAGACAAATCATTCAACAGATGGTGGAAAGATAAAAAAGGCATTAAATAATGAAGAAAAAAATATCTTTTGTTTACGACCTGACCGATGAATACCGTATCATTGGAATTTGTAGCCATTTAAAGGAATATAAATTTTGCTGGCACTTAAATAAAGTGCTGAATTGCAACCTGGTTAAAAAAGAAGATTTTATATATGCCGGAAAAAACTCCGAACCGGCAAACCATTCTATTTATTATTTTAACGACCATAATCAACATAACCAAATTTTCCTGCTGGCCAACAAAAGCAACAATTCCGTCTTACTTGATAAAGTGCCGGAGGCCGATTTGCTGATGGTTATAAAAGGTCTTTTTTCGGATAAAAAAACCGAAGAATTGATTTTATCATTAAAAAAAATAAGCAATGTGCTTACGGTTTTTTTTGTAGATATGTCCAAAATAAAAGATATAAACACTTTTCTTACCGAACTTGAGCTTCAACAAATGAAGTATGAAGAAAAACCAAAAAAAATCCGGCGCTGAAAAGGCCGGATTTTTTTTTGATGGCGGAATAGTTATTTTATTTCCCATGTATCTCCGCTGTTGAGCAGATCATCAACGTTTTTAATGGTGGTATTTGCTTTGGATCTTTTTATTTGTTCTTCCACCAGGTCGTCATAAGTGGGGAATAATGCTGAACGTATCACCCCTAAAGCAATGGGGAAATAGGGTGGCGCCATCTTGGCAAGCATCAAGTGGATACCTGGATCCTGAGAATATTGGTCGTGAACCAGCAGGTCCTGTTCGGTAATTCCGTTTTCGCCAATGGTAACTACTTCCAGCCCGTGCTGTTTCAGCATGATACCCTTATCTTTATTTTTGCCAAAAATCATTGGTTCGCCGTTTTTCAGCACAATCTGGTTATCGTCTCTTTTGTCTTTGGCTGTGATTTCATAATGGCAACCTTCATTAAATATCACGCAATTTTGCAAAATTTCTACCACAGAAGTACCATCGTGTTTTGTGGCTTCAAACATAATTTCGGTCATCAGTTTGGGGTTGGTGTCCACTCCTCTTGCAAAAAAAGTACCTTGCGCTCCCAATACCAGTTCACCTGGATTAAAGGGATGTTCAATGGTACCCTGCGGGGAGGTTTTAGTAACGCTGCCCATAGGCGAAGTAGGTGAATACTGCCCTTTGGTGAGGCCGTAAATCTGGTTGTTGAACAACATGATGTTGAGGTCCACATTTCTGCGGATAATGTGAATAAAGTGGTTCCCGCCGATGGCCATAGAATCGCCGTCGCCGGTGGCTACCCATACACTGAGGTGGGGATTGGAAATTTTTACACCGGTGGCTATAGCATTTGCTCTTCCATGAATTCCGTGAAAACCATAGGTATTAACATAATACGGGAACCTTGAGGAACAGCCGATACCGGAAACAACACAGAAATTTTCTTTACGGTAGCCTATCTTGGGAAAAACATTGGCCAGGGAAGAAAGAATGGCGTGATCTCCACATCCCGGACACCATTTAACCATTTGGTCGCTTACAAAATCCTCTTTGCTCAGAGGAACTCTTGATCTGTCAACTGTTAAATTTTCTTCCATAGCTTATTTCTCCTTTATTATTTTATTAAACACATCTTTCAGTTCCGAAACATTAAAAGGCAATCCCTGTACTTTGTTATATTGTTGGTAGCGGTATTGCGGGAAAGTCATCCGGAGGTATTTTACAAACTGTCCGGAATTTAGTTCGGGAACAATAATCTTTTTATATTTTCCTAAGAGTTTTTCGGTATTTTTCGGTAAGGGCATAATATATCTGAAATGCGCATGTGCTATGTCTTTACCTTCCTGGAGCAACTCTTCAATGGCAGTGTGGATAGCGCCATAGGTGCCGCCCCAGCTTACCACAAGAAGTTCGCCTTCTTTGTTACCATGAACTGTTTGTTCGGGAAGCGAGTCGGCCACTTTCATCACCTTGTTGTAACGCAATTCGGTCATCAGTTCGTGATTTTCGGGGTTCATGCTGACGTTGCCGGAGATATTTTCTTTTTCCAGACCCCCTACCCTATGCCTCAAACCTTCGGTTCCCGGGAGGGCCCATTTTCTTACAAGTGTTTTGGGATCTCTTTTAAAGGGTTTGTAATCCGGGTCATTGGGTTCGGCTATGGGAGGTGTGATTTTGGGAAGATCTGCTACTTTGGGTATTTTAAATAGTTCTGATCCCTGTCCTATATACCCGTCGGTGAGCAGGAAGGTGGGCGTCATGTGTTCCATGGCCAACTTGGCAGCTTCATAGGCTCCCATAAAACAATCGGAAGGTGATTGAGCTGCCACGATGATACAGGGACATTCGCCGTTTCTGCCATATAAGGCCTGCAGCAGGTCTGATTGTTCCGATTTGGTGGGTAGCCCTGTGGAAGGGCCGCCGCGCTGCACATCCACAATGACCAAAGGTAATTCGGTCATTACGGCTAATCCTATAGCTTCACTTTTAAGGGATAAACCGGGTCCGGAGGTGGTGGTCAGTGCCATGGAGCCGGCAAAACTGGCGCCAATAGCCGAGCATACACCTGCTATTTCGTCTTCTGCCTGAAAAACTTTTGCTCCAAGTGATTTGTGCTTGGCAAGCTCTATCAGTATATCAGTGGCCGGGGTAATAGGGTAAGAACCTAAAAACAATGGTCTGCCCGAGCGTTCTGAAGCTGCCAGAAAACCCCATGCGGTAGCCACATTACCGGAAATATTACGGTACCTGCCTTTTTCTAATGTAGCTGCTGGCACCTGATAGGTAACGCTGATGGCTTCAACGGTTTCGGCATAGTTATAACCGGCTTGCAGGGCTAATTTATTGGAAGTGATGAGTTCCGGTTTTTTCTTGAATTTTTTTGCAAAAAAATCAAAAGCAATGTCCTGTTTCCAGTTAAACAGGAAATACATCATACCCAGCGCGAACACATTTCTTGATTTTTCGGCTGTTTTGCTGTCAAGGTTTAACTCTTTCAAGGCATCTTTGGTAAGGGTGGTGATGGGTGCTTTGATGAGGTTATAACCTTGCAGGGAGTTATCTTCTAGAGGGTTGCTGGTGTAACCTGATTTTTCAATGGCTTTTTCGTCATAGGCATCCAGGTCGGTAATAATGGTGGCGCCCTTTTTAGCCCATTTCAGGTTTGATTTTAAAGAGGCAGGATTCATTGCTACCAACACGTCGCAAAGATCTCCCGAGCTGTACACTTTTTTTCCAATATGTACCTGAAAACCGGAGACACCGGCAATCGTGTTGTGAGGTCCCCTGATTTCGGCAGGGTAGTCAGGAAAGTTGGCAAGGTCGTTGCCTTCCATGGCGGCAGTATCTGTAAAAAGGTTGCCGATAAGTTGCATTCCGTCGCCGGAATCTCCAACAAATTTAACCACAACATCTTCTTTGGTTTCTGCCTTATTTTTCTTTTGTGTCATAGGAATTTGTATAAAAATTTTTACAAAGTTATAGGTTTTCTTTATAAACCAAATTTATTTACGTGTTTATTTTTGAATAAAAAAGGGGATTCCGGCCGGAATCCCCTTTGATAATAAAGGTGCTGATTTACACAGCTAAAAACCTTAATGCAGATCCCAGAAAAGTTTGGTAGCCACATCGTCACCCCCAATAGCACTTGATGCGGCGTTATAGTTATTCCCGTTCAGGGTTTGTTCTGCTATGGGATAGGTAAACCTAACAGGAATATCGGTTACGGCATCGGGAGGAGCTACCAGCACGGGAAAATCTAATTTTCTCCAGCTTGTCCATGCTTCAAAACCGCGGTTATAAAGAGCTATCCATGCCTGTGTCCCGATTTTTTGTTGCCAGGTGCCGGTTGCAGTGGCATAAGCCACATTGGTGTTGGCTAAATAGGTAGCGGCATCGGTGGTTGTTCCGCCCCAGTAAGTAATAGAGGCGGTAATACCGTTGTTATAATGGTCTTCAGCGGTACCACCCACGGCAAAGCCTTTTTCTACTGCTTCTGCCAGAAGAAATTCTACTTCGGCATAATCCATAATGATTCCTTCAAATGTAGGAAGTTGAATTACATCGGCAACATGCGAATATTGCGTGTAATCGTTTGATGCGCCATACACACCACCAATGTAAGCATTGGTATCAGGTGCCATAGTGAAGTAAAATGGCAGCCGTGGATCGTTTAATGCGACCATGGCATCCACCAGGGTGTTGGCAGCTACAAAATCATGTCTTCCGCTGGCTACCAGGTCATCATAGATAGGGTTGCAGTTGGGTTGAGCGGATAAATAAATGAGGCTTCCGTTATCGGCATTTGATGCAATTACATTTTGGGCTGCTGCCTCTGCCTGTGCCTGAGCAAAAGCCGGGTCAACATCCGAAATCACCATAGCCATTTTCAGTTTTAGTGAGTTGGCAAATTTTATCCACTGGTTTACATTTCCATTATACATATTATCTGCACCTTCAAAACTGCCCCAGGAGGGATCAAGTTCCGCGATAGCTACATTGAGGCGGGCAATCAGATCTTTGTAAACAGTAAGTCCGTCATCGTATTTAGGAGATGGAATTTCGATATCCAGTGCCTGTGAATAGGGGATATCTCCAAAAGTTTCCACTAAGACTGCGTAAGTATAAACTGTCATTATTTCAATAATAGCCAGTTTGTTCTTTTTAATACTCGGGCTGGCATCTCCTCCATAGGTAGTTTCTCTTATTATTCTGGCCGATTCGTCAAAATCTTTGAGAACATCACGGTAAAGAATATCCCAATGGTTATCGGGAATGGTACGTGTTACCAGATCATAATTTGCTTCATCGGTGTAAGTAGTTTCCGTCCAGTATTGAGCAAACATTCTGAAAATATTCAGATTCACATTGGTGCTTACCATCTGGTCGAAAAAGTTTTTCTGAGCTCCTGTAAATAATGATTCACCGGTAACATCAGCGGGGTCTTTCGTGTTTTCATTCAGGTCTTCCAACTTTTTGCAGCCGGAAAACATTAGAATTACGAGTAATAATGCTAATATCTTTTTCATAGTTGTATTATTTAAAAGGTTAATTTAACATTGAAACTAAAATCACGGGTTGAAGGCAGTGATCCTACTGAATAGCCCTGAAGGTTTCCGGAACCAAGACCTGATTCGGGGTCGGCATAAGGAAGGTTTTTATATATAATCCAGGGATTAGAAGCTACGGCAGAAAGTGTTACGCCGGTGAGGAAGCATTTTTGCAACCATTTAGTGGGAAGGTTGTATGATAAAGAAACTTCTCTCAGTTTTACAAAAGAAGCATCATAAACAAAAGCAGCATCAGGATTTCTTACATAACCAAATGCTCCATAGTTGTTGGCGGCAATTCTGGTCGTGTTTTCCGATCCGTCTGGATTTACACCTTCGTTGATATAACCACCGCTATTGGAAGCATAACCCAGGCTGTGGTCATTAGGATCAACCCAAGTAATCGGGTCTCTTACAGGATTTCCCAGGTCGTTGAGATATGAAGTTTCATCATACAAGCCGGTAGCAAGGCCATAATACATATCCAGAGAGAAAATATCTCCACCCATGGAGACATCAATCAGGAAGCTCAGGTTCCATCCACCATAGGAGAAAGAGTTTAACCAACCACCTGTCCAGTCGGGGTTGATATTTCCGATTATATTGTCAGAAGTGGCAGTTTTGTAGTATCTGCCGTTGGCGGGATTGATCAGTCGGGCGCTGTCGGATTCGCCAACAGGATTGCCGTTGATGGTAACATAGTCGGTACCACAGATTACACCGTAAGGCTGGCCTACCCGGGCATTGATGGTAATACCGCCCTGGAAGGAGCCTAACTGCAGGTTGTCAACACCTTCGGCCAATGACAAAACCTTACTCCAGTTTTTTGCCCAGTTGATGGTCATGTTCCACTGGAATTTTTTGGTTTTTACCGGTGTGGCATTTAAAGAGATTTCCACGCCCTGGTTTTGAATTTGTCCGGCGTTGATAATTTTATAGGTGTAGCCTGTCGCAGTGGATACAGCCAGCGGCAGGATCTGGTTGGAGGTGTTGCTGTTGTAATAAGCAGCATCAAAACCAATACGTCTTCCGAAGAAATACATTTCAAGTCCGCCTTCAATGCTTCTGGTCTTTTCAGGCAACAATTCACTGTTTTTCTTTGTACCGGCTACTGAAGTTATGGGGGAGTTCAGCGGAGTTATAATATTGTAATTGTCGGTTAATTGATCATAGCTGGCGCTATTGCCCACCATAGCATAATTCAAACGGACCTTACCATAAGATAAAACTTTATTTTCAGGTATCAGGTTAGAGAATACAAAACTGGCAGCCACTGAAGGATAATAATATACGCTGTTTCCAACAGGTAGCGTGGAAGAGTGGTCGCGCCGTATAGTTCCGTCAAGGTATATCAGGCTCTTGTAGCCTATCGAGGCGCTGGCATAGATACCATTTACACCTACTTTGGAGGCGAGTTCTTTTGAAAGCGGCAGTGGGCCGACACTGTTTTGCAGTGAATACAAACCGGGCACAGCCAGTCCGCCGTTTGTAGCAGAAATAATTCTGTTGAAATTTGTTCTTCTGGCGTTATATCCAACTATGCCTCTCAGGTTCCAGTTTTTTCCGAAATCTTTATTGATATTGGCCATCAGGTCGAAGTTGTATTCGCTGAAACTAATATCTCTTCTCAGATACCCGGATCCCTGGTCGCTTCTGCCAATACTTCCGTCAGAACCGGTACCGATTCCAAATGGGCCGGCTATGCTACCAACGGCCTTTCTTTCTTCCTGAAGTTCATTATAGGTATCAGCCGAAAAACGTCCAAACAGGCTTAACCATTTCAGTACTTTATAATCAACAGCCATATAGCCTGTAAAACGGTTTCTGTTGTCATTTTCATAATTTTCATATCTTACCCAATAGGGGTTGTCCCAGAAAATAGGCTCGGCCACTGTCGGGTCGGCATAGTTCCAGGTTATGTTTCTTCCGGTTAGTTCATAAAGTTCTCTCTGTTGCTGGATATCAACATTGGTCTGATACCACTGGCGGAATGAGGTCATGATGTTGTCGCTGTAACCGGTAGAGTTACGGCCGGTAGCCCTGGTGGTGGTATAATTACCCTGTCCCGAAACGGTGAGCTTATCAGTAACATTCCATGAACCATTTAATAACACATTGTCTTTATTTAATTTGCTGTTGGGCAAAAGGCCTTTTTGCGTAAAATTGGTATATGCCAAACGGTAAGAACCTTTAGGGCCGGCATTGTCAATTGAAACCGAATTGTTGAATGTGAGCGGTTTTTGGAAAAAGGTAATGGGGCCGTTTTCGGCAGAAATCCATGGAGTGGGTGTCATATACCATGGCGATTCAGGATCAACCGCATTCCACTGATACACATAACGGCTTGCATCAAAAGGTGCCCCATAGGAAGCATCTTCAGAGGTTACTACCCATTGTTCATCAATGCCATCATTGTTCACATCACGGAAATACCAGAACTCATCGTTCGGATCACCTTCATAATAATGTCCGTAGCCGGCGCCATAGTCTTCTTGGTACTTTACGAAAGTACTCTTATCAACAAAACCCATGGTTACACCGGAATTAAGTGTCACGCCGATGCCTTTCTTTTTTATTTCAACCCCGCTGCCAATACCGGTAGTCGTTCCTTTTTTGGTGGTAATCATGATAACACCACCGGCAGCACGTGAGCCGTAAAGAGCAGTGGCAGCGGCACCTTTAAGTACATTGACCGACTCAATGTCATCAGCGTTGATATCTGAGGCCATATTTCCAAAGTCGTATCCCATGCCGCCCTGTGTTTGCGAAGAAGTGTTAAAATTACTGTTGTTAACGGGCACTCCATCTACCACGAAAAGCACCTGGTTGTCGCCTGTCAGCGATTTATTACCACGCAGAAGCACGTTGGTGGAGCCTCCAATGTTGGTGTTCTTTTTTATCTGCACACCGGAAACTTTTCCCGAAAGAGAATTGATGAAATTGTCGGTTTTAACAGTTTGTACCAGGTCACCTTTTATTTCCTGGGTGGAATAGCCTAGAGACTTCTTTTCTCTGGCAATACCAAGGGCGGTAACAACAACTCCCTCAATGTTCATTACGTCGGACTCCATAATAACATCTAGTGTTGCGCTCGCGGTTACTTTAATTTCCTGGGATTTCATTCCCACAAAGGAAAATATAAGTACATCATATTTGGGCGGAACCAAAATAGTGTATTTCCCATTTATGTCCGTAACCGTTCCTATGGTCGTACCTTTTACAACGACGGTAACTCCGGGCAAAGTAGTTCCATCATCTTTGCTGGTTACCTTACCTGTGATGGTCTTTTGTTGGGCAAAAGCCATCTGTAATCCTGAAAATAGCAGAATTACAATTAACAATGTAAATTTTCTCATAAGATTTGTTTTAGGTTAATAGTTAAATTTGAGTTCAATATTACTATATATAATTAAAAAAAACAAATTTATTAGAAAAAAATTTACATAAAAATTAAGAAACTGTTTGGATTTTATTTTTCAATTCTGTTAAGCATTAATCTGATCATA
>DAOOWO010000048.1:0-11414 GCA_035371225.1 Bacteroidales bacterium
CCACTGTTTCCGATTAATGCCCATGCGTTTTCGCTTCCATCAGCGCCTGTTGGCCCCATGGGTCCTGTAACACCAGGTAACCCCTGAGGGCCGGTTGCTCCAGTGGCACCGGTTTCTCCAATAGCGCCATTAGCGCCCGTAGGACCCTGAATACCCTGTGGGCCGGTAATACCAGGGACCCCCTGTGGCCCTATGGCCTGCACCCAAATCGTTCCGTTAAAATACCAAAAACCGACGGCACCACCACTCATCGCAGTATTAGTGTTATACACCAGCAAAGAAACTGCCGGGTTAGGAATGGTACTAACATCATTGACAGAGGCCAGAGAAACGCGCGGAATCAACAGGCCTTTTGATGTGCTGCTGATGTCAAGCATGGCGGAGGAATCGGCGGCGGTGCCCGCCGTATTAATTGAAACTCCCTGTTGCGAATAAACAGCACAGGAAAGCAATGTAAAAAAAATAAAAACACTATTTTTCAACCATGTCAGTATAAAAGATGCTGGAATAATAAGTTTTGTTTCCATAGTATTAATTTAAATTAAAATACGTTGATTTTAGTACAATATTAATTAAAAATACCGGAAAAAAACAATAATTAACGCACATTCTTAAAACAATATAGGCATTTTTAATCACAACTGACCGGCAAAAATACTTTTCAAATGTTCAATGCTTTGTTATATTGCGTTCCAACGAAACTTAGTTATTTTGGGGTTTCTTTTGCATTACCAATATTATGCTCCTAACGGAGCAATCCCATTAGGATTGAATATTGGCAGATAATTAGTTATACGAAGATTGTTAAGTTCCGTTGGAACGTAATCTTTTTCCCCGCACAATAGTGATTTTTAATTTTTCAAAGGGAAACAATAAACGAAAATAAAACTTTCTCTTACGGATTAATCAGATTTCCTGATCTGTCCATTGATGGTTTAGCAGCACCCTGACACTCTGATAGCCAACATCTTTGAGCATTTTCTCTGTTTCTTCAAAATAAGAATTTAGATCAGAAGGTTTGTGTGCATCGGAACTAATGGTAACCGGGATGTTCAATTCAACCATTTGCTTCAGTACTTCCAGTCCGGGATAAAGGCCATCATATTTTCCAGTGTACATGCCGCGCGTGTTCACCTCAACCAGGCATTTGCTTTGTGCAATTATTTCCAGAGTGTTCCGCAAAAGAACTTTATACCATGGTTCGTTTTCTTGAAAATACCGGTGTTGATTGTTCATTTTAACCTTATCGAAATGAGCAATAATATCCGGCTTTTGTGTTACTATCATTTCGTTAAGTTGTGAAAAATAAGTTTCAACCGCTTTCCGGATATCGTTATGAAAAATTCTTTTCAGCCCGTTGTCATAATTACTTACAGGGCCGTCGATAAACCATATTTCATTACTACCCGGATCTTTAACAAGATGAACAGCCCCCAGTGTATAATCCAGCTTATATTGCTTTCTGAAAAAAGCAAAATCCTCCGAAATGCCCGGGATATAATCATTTTCAAGGGATAGATAAATTTCGGTCTGTCGTTTATACTTTTCACGCAGCCTAAGAATTTCAGCACAATAGGGTTCAATATCCGCTTGTGCCAGGTTCCAGGCCGTTTCAAAAGGCAGAGGCGCATGAGCGCTGAAACCCAAAGCTGTAAAGCCCATACTGATAGCTTCAAGAACATATTTTTCGGGTTCTGAACTGCCGTCACAAAAACAAGTATGCGTGTGGTAGTTGGTTGTTATCATACTAAGGCAAAGGTAGGTAATTTTTTTTAGTGCAGGATTAGATGCACGCAGGATTTGCAACCAGCCATTTGTCCCACGATACCCGAAAAATATTTCCTGTTGGATAAATTCATGAATATATCCAACAGCCTCACAATCATTGATTCAGGTTACCTGTTTCGGTACAACGCGCCCCTCATTTTTGCATATTTTACAGATATCTCAAAGCCTCCCTTTGATTTTGATGCCCGTGAAAAAGAAGAAATGTTGATATCATACGAAAGCCCTATGCCAAAATCATGGATTTCGAAATATACCTGTGGAATGATAGCGTCTTTATGGCGGTAGTGCACGCCCACCGATAAGGCTGATTCGGTAGTGTATCCGGTATAGTTGGTAACGCTGTTGGTAAGAATACGCACCAGCATACCGCCTTCCAATTCGTAAGAAGCTCCCTGAAACATAAAAAGTACCGAGGGGATAATACCCACCCTGGTATCCTCAAAATTATAACGTCTGTCGGAATGAAAAACAACACGCGGATACTTGCGTTCATTTGTAATACTGAAAAACCTTTGTTTAGGCGTGGTGGCATGAAATATGGCCGCTCCGAAATCAAAAGCCGCCATTTGCCTTCCGCTGAACGAGTTTAAAGGCCGTTGCCAGTGATATAACACACCGGCGGCCAAGTCGTAAGAAAAGTAGTAACCCGTTTTCCCGGCCTCCAGGGATGGCATACCGGGGTCGTAACTCTGCCCGTTGTATTGATTCGGCCATTGGATAGCCGAAAGATCTATAGCACTGTAAGTAACACCGCCCAGAATGCCCGCGGATAACTTCTGACTCGACCCTACAGGGACAATACACGATATTGCCGTGCCAAAATGGGTGGTGGTTAAATGAGAATCTCCTGCTTTATCAGAAAACAATAAAGCCCCTGCACCCAGATAGGCCGCACTTTTACGCTTTTTATTGATAAAGATGGGCATATCATAAGACCCCATGAAGGTTTGATAGGGCTTTCCCATTTCTACCCACTGGTTTTTAAAATTGATAATGCCGCGGTAAAACCCATCGTAAGCACCGGCAGAAGCAGGATTTAATAGTAACGGAGTCTGGCCGATCTGTGAAAAATGAATATCTTGTGCCTTCAGCATAGACACGCCTGTAAGAATAAACACCGCTATCAGAAAATGTTTTTTCCTCATCTTACCAGTGTTATGTTTCCTGCCTTTTTTATTATCTCTCCATTACGGTCTGTTACCGTGAGTTTATATGCATAAATCCCTGTTGGCGCATCCTTGCCGTTATACACATAAGTACCATCCCATCCAACCGACTGGTCATTGCTTTTAAAAATCTCATGTCCCCAACGGTCGTAAATCACCAGTTCCAAAGCTTCCAAATCGCCAAAAATCAAATAAATATCATTATTGTGGTCGCCGTTGGGAGAAAAACCTGTAGGTACATACAAATCCGGACAGTCTCCGGTAACAAATACAGTGAGGTTTCCTGAATCCTGACAACCGGCTCCCGGCCCATTTGCGGCAAGGATTGTATAGGTAGTGGTGATATCTGGTGAGGCCAGTGGGTTTGCGCAATTAGTGCAGTTCAGCCCGTCAACAGGCGACCAGTTATATGTTGTTCCTCCCGAAGCAAGCAGTTGTGTACTACTTCCGGGACAAATGGTAACATCTCCGCTGTGTGTCAATACCGGTGGTGGCGCAATGGCGATGGTAATGCTTGCCGAGCCATAACTGCAATCTCCGGTTACCGATACGGTATAGGTGGTTGTATTGGTGGGTACTGCCATAGGATTTTGACAGTCCGTGCAGCTCAATCCGTCGACAGGACTCCAGGAATACGTATTAGCGTTACTGCAACTTAATATTGTAGTATCGCCAAGACACAAAGTTGTGTAAGTTGCGGATACCGAGGGATTTGACACGCCATATTGCTCCACGGTAACGGTAACCGTGGCCGTGCCGCTGCCACACGCTCCCGAAACACTTACCGTGTAGGTGGTTGTGGTGCTTGGCGAGGCTACGGGGTTGGCACAGGTGGTACAACTTAAGCCTGTTGCGGGACTCCATAAAAATGAACTTCCCGAACTAATCTGCAACACCGAGGAGTCGCCAACACATATTGTTGATGGCGTGGCAACGGCAGTAGGAGCCGTGCTGCCCGTGAAATGTGCCACCACGGTATCGCCTGTAGTAAAGAGAAAGGATATCGCAGTATCGTTTATACCCGGTACCGGCGTATGGTGCTGCAACTCCCAGTGGTCAAAACAATAATTTGAAGCCGGTATGGCCTTCATCAGGATATTCATGTTTCCCGGATATTGTCCCGACCATATGAAGTTTGTTAATGTCAGCGAATTGAGTTCAATGATACCCGCGCCGGGAGGGTCAATATCCACCACCAACGGAAAAGGGCCTGTAACAGGCCAGCAATTGTCAAACAGTTGCACCACCATATTACAACGGTCCTGAATAAAAGTCCTCAGGGTTTGATAATTTGTCCACCACTCGCTGTACGTACCTCCCCAACGGGTGATATGCTGTTGCATCTCCGGCTGAATGACATTGACCATACTGTCGAGTATGCTGATCATGCGATTGCAAGTAAGCGGCCCATTCAGCAAGTCAAAATAACGCATAATATAGTACTGATAAAAATCCTGATTCTGCAATAAGGCATTGAGCACAGGAATATGTCCCTGCCCTCCGGGATTACTCAGCGAATTGGGATCGCAAGGATCGGCATCAATATTGGTGTTGGGTATCCCCGTGTAGTTAATGTAATGATTAAAGGTGGCATCCTCGTCCCACAAGCAATACCGCCATTTCTTTTTGTCGGCTTCCACATTAAGCCCGCGCCACCAGATGGTGTTCCAGTTCAGCCAATCAGAACACACTGCAAACGAGTTTAGTATTACATAATCGGTAAGGCTTTTTATGCTGTACAAACTGTCCACATGATGATAGTTTGCAGGGTCAGCCATATTGTTGGAAGTGATAAAGTTTTGGAGATTATTCCAGTCTGTCTGTGCCTGAGCCCCACCGTATTCACTCCATGTGCCTCCCCAGGTTTTCAACATTTGCAGGGAATCCTCTTTGGTGTCATGGTAATATTCCATAAAATCCGCATCATCAACTTTTTCGCGGGTATCGTAAACGCCCCAGTATTGGCCGTTTACATACAACACGCATGGCGCCCACGTTCTTTCGTCCATATGCAGGTGGGCTTTTTGCGAAAGAGTGTGTACATAAGAATCACGAATATGTGCCGAGCCCGTTGTTGAAAAGGGGTAATTATCATTGGCGGCAGCTTTGAAAATAATGTGCTGAAATTCGGTTCGCGGCTTGGAATTGAATATTTGCCCCAGCAAAGCATAATTATAACCATACTGGTCGTGGCTCACAAAATCTATACCCCGCTGCGAATAAGCCCAGGAATCGTTGCCATGCTTATTGCTGTTGCCATAACTTTCGGTAACAAACTGTCCGGTGTGGTCGAAATATTCCACGCCGGTGTATGGTTCGCTTTGGGTACCGTTCATCAAGGCCATCACCGCGTCACCGTAAATGGAAACCACTTCCACCGTATGGCTGCTGTTGATAAAATAAGTATTGCTCTCCACAAAACTTGCGGGAACATTGGGTGATGTACTGAATGCATTGGCCCTCAATACCATGGTAGCGGTAATAGAAATCGGGCTTGAATATGCAGCAGATGAAGTTGTTGGGGTACTTCCGTCTGTGGTATAACGAATGGTCACACCTGGGTCGGGAGAGCTTATCGTTACATTTTGCGTTGAAGAATAGAAACCAGGCGCCACATTCATTACAGGACGCATGGCATATTCAGCATATGGGTTTGTATTGCCGGCATTGGGTGTGGGTGTCAAAAACACGCTCCAGGTGCCAGCACCGTTGGTGGTTCTTCCTCTTGAATGTCCTTCCAAAGTGGGTTTTAAAGTTACCGAGTCCACAATGTCTCCTGAAGCATCGGCAACAACAATTGCTTCGGGCAAGCATTGGGTAAGCTTAAAATTGGCATGCAGGGTGCCGGTTTTTATATCCCTGCCCGAAGCCCAGATACGTATAAATCCATGCGAGGGTATGGTGGCAGAGGTTATCCGCCATTTGGTGGGATTGTTTTTTTTATCGCTCAGATACCAGCCATCCAAACTTACGGTGACAGCCATAGGGTTATATATCTCTATCCAGTCTTCATATTCACCGAAATTATCCATGAATGAACTAACATTGGAACAGGAGTACTCATTGATAACAACCTGCCCTCTAAGGCCGGAAATCACCGCCAACATTACTATTGTATAAAATAAAATTTTTTTCATCCTCCGGTGTTTCCTATTAGCATTACGAATTTACACATTTTTTCAGGGCGTTGCAAACTTATTTTATTCAGACTTGCTTTTTATAACATAACGCATCAAACACTTCAAAACTGGGAAATACTATTTATTAAGATGATTTTTAAGTCATTAAATTCTCAATATAAAGCTAATCGTGGTATAAAAATTGGGAGGAACTTGGCGAAATATCGTTTTCTGATGATTTTTCAGTTATTTTTGTAAGACTATGAAAAAAATATTTTTTATTATTTGGCTTTGTGTTCTGGTTGTTCCTCTTTTTGCGCAGGACCCGGTCGAAGACCGCAGCCGTTATCAATATTTCGATACCATTAATTTTCAGGAAGGCATTAAATCAATTACCATTTATATAAAGCCTGATTGCGGACGCTGCGAATCAGTTACCAAAGTGCTTGACGACGCAGTGATTCCTTATACTCCGATCATAATTGATAATGATTCGATAAACCAGATTTTAGATAAAAAATTTGCCGAAGCGGTAAAAATAACCGGGATCGGATGGGGCATGAAATATCCTGTGCTGGAAATAAACGGGACACTGTACTATGTTATCGCCAATCATTGGGATTTTACCAATAAACTAAAAAACTTCTATTGTAAGGAATAAGCCTTCCACGCTGAAGTCAGATGTTATAATTTAAACAAAAAGAATGTTAACTATAATCAAAAACCGACAATTATGAAAAACATAGTAGCTGTTATTTTTATCAGCTTAGTATTAATTCAAGGAATTTCTGCTCAAACTGAAAAACAAACTATTTCTAAAACTGATAAAATTGTACTTGATATTAAAAGCAACCTGAACAATTATCATAAAATTCTTAGTGAAACTGACAGCCTTATGGATGCGACTAACACCAATCATAATCTTACTGAAACAGCTTATAAAAATGGTAAAGAATTGTTATTGGTTCAATACGTAGATTTATATGGACCTATGAAATCGGCAGAATATTATTTCAACAATAATCAATTAATTTATATTGAAATAAAAAATCGCGACAATTCTTTTGAAAAAACCTACTTTAATGATAACAAATTAATCGCTTGGTATAAAAATGACAAAGAGATTGACAATACTTCTGAAGATTTCAAACAGGTTGAAAAGTCAGTTATACCAAGTGTAGAAAAGTTGATAAAACTATACGGTAATAGATAATTATTGCACTTGACACCGTCCTAATGCCATACCTGGGACTGTTCCGGTTTCATCGGCGGGTTCTCGCCTGGCCGTCACGTCCTGGGAGAGAGAACACTCGCCGAAAATCCGCAACCTGCATTTGCGCTGAAGGTTATCCCAATGCGGTGCTTTTCATATTTTTTGTCATGATAAATAGGATGGCGGTAATATGCATGGCAAGCCCGACCACAAATACCCACCAGATAAAGGTGTGCGGAATATAGCTCAGAGCATATTCCAAGACCTCTCTGGAGTTTCCCAAATCCATCTGCTGAAAAAAAGTGAATTTTTCAGACATAAAGCCAACATAATCCATGGTATAAGAAATGATTACCACTAAGGAGCCTGTTATCAGTAGTGTCCATACGAGCCACCCTGTTTTCACAGCACCGTTTTTGTATTTAAAAAACAATAACAGCGCTGCCAGCACTATCATGGTGACCGAATTGATAAGCGGAGCCAAAACCGGGCCTATCCACGTTACCGGAATAAAAAACAACACATCCCATGTCAGGAGACTTTGCGGCCAGCCAAGTATGACATACAAAAACGCATAATAGAAGATATCCCATATCCCGAAACACAGGATAAAATAAGCAAACCTTTCAATGGCGCTACGGCCCGCAATGATGGCGATTCCCAGCAACATAAGCATGGTGGCGGCTTCGCGGAAAAATTCGGTAATCATAATTCTTTCGCTGATGAGGACCATTGGAAAAGTAAACCCCTCCGGATAGTAAAGTTCGCGGATATAAACCACCACAGCACTCTCGAGATATCCCATAGCAATAGAAAACAGTACTATCCAAAAAATTTTTTTTGGATTGGCTTTCATGTTGTTTGTTTTTTAACACGGTAAACAAAAGCTATGAGTCCCGAATAGGATAGAACATATATCAGCCATATATTTATCCAGCCTTCACCCTCTATCCCGTTGGCTGGATTAGTTATCAAAAGGATAAAAAAAGCAAACAAGCTAGCTATCAGGCTTACCAATGGCATAAAATTCCAGAACAACTCGGTAGAAGTTCTCTGTACTATCTGATTTTTCTTAATATGATACAACGGTAAAAAATAGGATACCATAAAAAGTATGCTGAAAATAAAGATGCCGCTTATTTCGGCAAAAGAAACCAGAAAAAAACTTTCCGCATCTTTCAGTAAAAATATCAGGTTGTCGTTAAAGAGCATCAGCAGTAAGAAATAGGCTGCCGTTGTTACGATACTGGATACCAAAAAGGTAAAAAGCAGTACTTTAAACAAATTTATTTTCATGGCCTTGTTTATTAATAATTTTCTGAAGAATATCTGTTTTTGTATATCTGCCGTGCAATGATATTGGTGCCGGGAAGTTTGTTTCTGAGTTCATTGTAAACATCCAGCGAAATGCCGGTGAGCTTGAGTTCTTTGAGATGATTCATTTTGTACAACACCGAAAAATCATTAATAGGATTGCTCGAAATATCAAGGATTTCCAAGCCGGTGAGCTGTGCCAGAGGTGTCAGGTCTTCAATCTGATTGCCCGAAATACATAATTCCCTGAGGGTCTTGAGCTTTTTCAGCGGCTCCAGCGATTTTATCTGGTTGTTCGAGGCATTCAATATTTTAAGCTTAACAAAAGCCAGGGAACTCAGATCGGTGATATAATTTGAAGAAATATTCAGTTCGCGAAGTTTAACAAGGCTTTTCAAAGTATCAAAATTAGTAATGCCGGAGTTGCTTAAGTTGAGCGATTCTAACTCCGACATAATTGCCAGGGTGTTGACCGACGATAAGGTGTTGTTTGACAGATCAAGGCTCTTCAGCCGCGGATAGTATTTTAATGGTTCGGTGTTAGTGATATTGTTGGATTGCACAATAAGGTGTTCCAGGTTGGAAAATACCGGCCGGACATCTTTTTCTAACTCCCAGGTAAAGAAAAAGTTGATGACTTTATTTTTGGCCGAGGTTAGCAGGTACAGGTTGCTGATGTTATTGCCAGACAAGTTAATGGTTTTCAACCCTTTAAACCCTTTAAACTTATCATACAGGTCAATGTCGTCGAATTTAAAACTGTTATTGGAAAGATCTATTTCTTCCAACTGTGGCAGTACAGGCAGATTTTTCAGTACACTCTCATTTTTTAAACCACCGATATAAAGAACCCTGAGATTTTTTAAGACAGCTATGGATTTTATATTTTTTATTTCGTTTCGGGAAATATTGAGGGTGTGCAGCGAGCGGATTTGTGACACAGGAAGGAGATCTATACGTTCGGAATTCCCTGAAATATCAAGAGTTTCAAGTGCCGGAAATTTTTTCAATGATGTCATATCCGAAATGTAGTTGTTCGACAGGTTCAGCGTGTTCAATTTTGGTAAAGCGGGCAGGCTATCAAGTTTATAGATACTGTTTGACGAAGCATCCAGAGATTCCAGTTTGCTGAATGTTGTCAACGCTGAAAAATCTTTTACCTGGTTGCCCGAAATGTTGAGAAATTCAATGTTTTTAAGCTTTTCTAGGGCTTTTATGCTGGTGATGTTTTGGTTACTCAACATTAATTTGGTTATTTTTCCCTGTTCAAATAAGGAAAAAATTTCCTTTTCGGTTTTTACTGCGCCCAGGTTCCACGATTGCCAGCCCACGCTGCTGCGGTTATCCAGAAAATCAAACAGCCGTTTATGCAGTTTGGCTGTGTAGTTACCCCTATAAAAAAGTTTGTCGTAATAGGATCTTTTTGAATACGAATCTTCGTAATACATTTGATCCTCAGTGGTACTTTCCTGCATAAAATCTTTTTCGTCGGCGGGTAGTTTCAACAGGTCGGGAATATTGGCAGGGGAGCTTAACTCCACCAGGTAGTTTTTATCAATATTTTTTGAATTCTGAATATTGAACTTCGTTATTACTGCATCCCAGTTAAAACAGGCAAACAACACGAAGAAAATGTAAAAAGCCCAGCCGTTGGTCTTAAAAAGATAAAGGTTGGTTTTTTTGTGAACCAGCTTATAAATGGTCGTTACAAGGCCTATCAGGGTAAGTGTCAGCCAGATGTATATGCCCAGCCTTTTATATGTAAGGTTGTATTCGCTAACGTACAGCAAATTGCGGTATCCCGTGGAGACCAGCACAAATACATTTTGCAAAAGCCAAAGTAAAGCCAGCCATTTGATAGTTTTATTTTTGTCCGAAAAATTGATATATCCCCTGAAATAAAACAAGATAATTAAAATAGCAAATACGATGGAAATAATCAGGGTAGTGGTGCCCTGGTGGAGGTTTTCCGAGAGTGTCATCCCTTCGGGCGGACGGTTGGTTATCCACAGATAGATAATATCCAACACATTGACAACCAAAAGCATCACATTTAATAGGGCAAGTAGAACTACTCCCGATACACGTTCGCCATTTTCATTGATTTTTTTCCCAAAAAGCCTGCTACCCTTTTCCAGATATGTGTTTGCGTCCAGGTTCATCGGAATATTCACATCCCAGCGATACACCGCAGGAAAATTGCGGCTATAATAAAATCCGTACAAAACAAGAAATCCCAATAAAGTAAAACGCACCCAGGGCCACGAAATAAAATCAAGATTAATTTTATTGGTCAGGTCTTTAAACAAGGGGTTTGATTGGCGGTAAAGCACAAAAAACACTATCAATACGGCAAATATCGCCACTCCTATACCTGCTTTTAACCAGAATTTACTACCTGTCTGGCTGTTTTTTTTCATACGGCGTTCTATCAAATCCACCACCATAAAACCTATAGACGTCAAATAGGAATACACAGAGTAAACCCCGGCCATGATTACCGACGAACCCCTGCTGATGCTCAATGATGATAACAAACTAAGCGAAACCAAGTTGGCCGCAAAAGCCAGCCAGGTTCCGTACAACATCACACACACTCCAGAAACTATTGAACCGCTGGCGGTAATGTACCAGGCAGTGTCTTTTATCAGCGACTTGTTTCGTATCAGCAACATAGCAATCAGCGCCGCCGAAAACAAAAGCATGTTGATGCCAGGCAACTGATGATAAAACAACCAGCTATATAATGCAACTGATATAATGAGAAGCACATCGTTTTTTTTCATTTTTATTGATTTAATTGTTTGTACTATA